>NZ_JSYB01000005.1:0-29984 GCF_054823945.1 Tepidiphilus sp. HLB4
CAGCAGCGCGAGAGAGGGCGCATTGTAGGGGGTCGCGCCACAGAATGCAAGGGGGCGCAAAGAGATGTGGCGCGGTTTTTGCTTATCCCTTCATAGAGGCAGCCGATGCCAGCGCCGGCTCGCTTCAAAACGCCGCAGAGGCGAAGCTCTCGAAGCGGGTGTGCTCGCCGAAGAAGCTGAGGCGGATGGTTCCGGTAGGACCGTTTCGGTGTTTGGCGATGATGATCTCGGCCACGCCTTTGTCGGGCGTGTCGGGGTTATAGACTTCGTCGCGGTAGATGAACATGATGATGTCCGCATCCTGTTCGATGGCGCCAGATTCGCGCAGATCCGACATGACCGGGCGCTTGTTGGGGCGCTGTTCCAGACTGCGGTTGAGCTGGGAGAGTGCGATGATGGGCACGTTGAGCTCTTTGGCGAGGGACTTCACCGAGCGGGAGATTTCGGAGAGTTCGGTGGCGCGATTGTCGCTCTCGCGGGTGCCGGTCATCAGCTGCAGATAGTCGATGACGATGAGTCCGAGCTTGCCGCATTGGCGGGCGAGACGTCGGGCGCGGGCACGGAGGTCGATCGGGTTCAAGCCAGGGGTTTCGTCGATGAAGATGGGGGCTTCGTAGAGCTTGCCCATGGCGGCGGTCAGACGTTGCCAATCGTCGTCGGAGAGGCGCCCTCGACGCAAGTTCTGCATGTCGATGCGCCCGAGCGAGGCGAGGAAGCGCGTGGCGAGCTGGGTGCTGGGCATCTCCATGGAGAAAACGGCCACCGGCAGGCGCTGATGGATGGCGACGTGTTCGGCAATGTTGAGCGCAAGCGTCGTCTTCCCCATCGCGGGGCGACCGGCGAGAATGATGAGATCGGAGGGTTGCAGACCAGAGGTCTTTTCGTCGAGATCGACGTAGCCGGTGGGAATGCCGGTGACCTCGCTGGGGTCGGCTCGGTCGTAGAGTTCCTGGACGCGGTCGACGACGAGCTTGAGCGCCTGCCCGATGGGGATGAAGCCGGTGAGACTGCGGGCGCCGGCTTCGGCGATCTCGAAGATCTTGGCTTCGGCTTCGTCGAGCAAGGACTTGGCTTCGCGCCCCATGGGGCTGAGGGCGGAGGCGGCGATCTCGTCGGCCACGGCAATGAGTTTGCGCAGAATGGCGCGCTCGCGGATGATCTCGCCGTAGCGGCGGACGTTGGCAGCCGACGGCGTCTGGTTGGCGAGTTCGGCAAGGTAGGCGAGGCCGCCGGCGGCTTCCGCCTCTCCGCTTTTTTCCAACGATTCGTGGACGGTGACGACGTCGGCGGGGCGACCTTGTTCGACGAGGCGGCTGATGTGGCGGAAGATGCGCCGATGCTCGTCGCGGTAGAAGTCGTCGGGACCGACGAGATCGGCGACGCGATCCCAGGCGGTATTGTCGAGGAGCAGCCCGCCGAGCAGCGCCTGTTCAGCTTCGAGCGAGTGCGGCGGTAGTTTGAAACCCGTGGAGGAAGGAGCGAGCAGAAGTTCGTCAGACATGGTTCAATCCACACCCGTGACCGGGCGAAATGGCTTGGAAAAGGTTACACCGCTCCCACGCCAGATTATCTCTGTGAAGAGGAGGTTCCCGTCGGGAGTTGCCCCGCGGATCTCGAGACCCGAGGCATGGGTTCATTCTAACGCCGAAAAAGCAACGAGCGCCGGACCTGAAGGCACGGCGCTCGTCGGGCGAGGCGTACGGCAGGAATCAGTGCTCGCCGAGCACCGAGACCTTGATGGTGACGCGCACGTCGGTGTGCAGCGCGATCTCGAGCTCGGTCTCGCCGACGCTCTTGATCGGGCCTTGAGGCATGAGGATCTGGGCGCGGGGAATGTCATAGCCCAGCTGCTGCAGACCTTCGGCGATGTCGATGTTGGTGACCGAGCCGAAGAGACGGCCGTCTTCGCCAGCCTTGCGGGTGATCTGCACCGTGATGCCTTCGAGGCGCGAGGCGAGCGCTTGGGCGGCGGCGAGTTTCTCGGCCTGCTGGCGCTCGAGCTCGGCGCGGCGGCGTTCGAATTCGGCGATGTTTTCGGGCGTGGCGCGCTTGGCCTTCTTCTGGGGAATGAGGTAGTTGCGCGCGTAGCCGTCTTTGACCTTGACGATGTCGCCGAGGTTGCCGAGGTTGGTGACCTTCTCCATCAGGATGACTTGCATGTCGGGCCTCCGCTCACTCGTGCTGGTCGGTGTAGGGCAGCAGCGCCAGGAAACGGGCACGCTTGATGGCGGTGGCGAGCTGGCGCTGGTAGCGGGCGCTGGTGCCAGTGATGCGCGCCGGCATGATCTTGGCGACTTCGGTGATGAAGTCTTTCAGCAGCTCGACGTCTTTGTAGTCGATCTGCTCGATGCCTTCGGCCGTGAAGCGGCAGTATTTGCGGCGGCGGGAGAATCCGCGTCCGCCCCGTTCGGGTCTAGCCATGTTCGTTTCCTTCCATGTGTCGTAATTCGGTGATATGCAGAATGGGCGTGCGGCTCTTCAGGGTGCGAGCGGCGAGGAAGCCGAGGCAGCGGATCCGGGTTCCCAGCGGCAGTTCGGCGAGCCGGCGTCCGCATTCCCCCAAGGACTTGATGCCGAGCTCGAATTCGATGCGGCGCTCGGCTCCGGCTTCGGTCTGCGTCGAACGATGCGCGAGCACGCCCTCGAAGACCGGGATGCCTGCCGGCGTGTAGCGCAGGCCGCGGCTGGAGATCAGCACGCCGTCGAGTTCCACGCGGTTGCACACCGGGCGGACAAAGCCTCAGGCCGCCGGGCTGGCTTCGGCGGCGGATTCGGCCGCTGGCGCTTCCAGCAGGGAGCGGGACTTCTCTTCCTTCATCATCGGCGAAGGCTCGGTGACGGCCTTGTCCATGCGCACGGTGAGGTGGCGCAGCACGGCGTCGTTGAATTTGAAGGCGGTCTCGAGTTCGCTGAGAGTCTCGCCGTCGCACTCGATGTTCATCAGGACGTAGTGCGCCTTGTGCACTTTCTGGATGGGATAGGCGAGTTGGCGGCGCCCCCAGTCTTCGAGGCGATGGATCTTGCCGCCGCGGCCGGTGATGAGGTTGCGGTAGCGCTCGACCATGGCCGGAACCTGTTCGGACTGGTCCGGATGGACGATGAAGACGATTTCGTAGTGGCGCATGTAGACTCCTTGTGGTTGACGAGCAGCCTCCCGGCATGCGGTCCGGTGAGGCAAGGGAAACGATTAGTATAGCGGCGAACGATGGGGTTGTCCAGCAAGCGACAGACGTTCAGGCCATGCCCTCGCGCAGCAGCGGCCAGGCGCGGCGAAGGTAATAGACCATGGAGACGATGGTGAGCAGGGCTGCCAGCCAGAGCATCGCCTGCCCCCAGAAGGGGGTATCGAAGTGCGGCAAGGGGCTCCAGTAGAGGAGCACGGGGATGGCGATGAGCTGGACGGTGGTTTTCAGCTTGCCGATGAAGGCCACGGCCACCGAGCCGCGGCTGCCGAGTTCGGCCATCCATTCGCGCAGAGCCGAGATGGTGATCTCGCGCCCGATGATGATGAGGGCGGCAAGCGCATGCGCCCGGCCCAGATCGACGAGGACGATGAGGGCGGCCGCGACCATCAGCTTGTCGGCCACCGGGTCGAGGAAGGCGCCGAAGCGCGACTGCTGCCTGAGCCGACGGGCGAGGTAGCCATCGAGCCAATCGGTGATCGCGGCCACGGTGAAGATGACGGTGGCCCAGAGATTGATGACTTGGGGGTGCAGCCAGCCCTGGGGAAGATAGAAGAGCAGGACGAAGACGGGGATGAGGGCAATTCGCCCCCAGGTGAGGAGATTGGGAATGTTCCAGTGCATCGTTCGCCATGTTCCTTCGTGCGCCTGTCTGCCGTCAGTGGCCGTGCAGCGCATTATAGAGGGTTTGGGCGAGCTGCCGGTCGATGCCGGGCACGCGGCATAGGTCTTCGACGGTGGCCTCCTTCACTCCGTCGAGCCCGCCGAAGGCTGCGAGCAGCGCCTTGCGCCGTTTGGGGCCGATGCCGGGGATGTCCTCGAGGCGGGAACCGGTGCGGGCCTTGGCGCGGCGGGCGCGGTGTCCGGTGATGGCGAAGCGGTGCGCCTCGTCGCGCACGGTCTGGATGAGATGCAGCGCCGGCGAGGAGGGTGGCAGCTGCAGCGGCGCCCGTCCGTCGGCGAAAACGAGGGTCTCGAGGCCGGGCTTGCGCGCTTCGCCCTTGGCCACGCCCACGAGCGGCAGCTCGAGCCCGAGTTCGTCGAGCACCCGGGCGGCGACCTCGAGCTGCCCCTTGCCGCCGTCGATGAGCACGAGATCCGGGCGCGGCGCCTCGCCCTCGGCGACCCGCTCATAGCGGCGGGTGAGCACCTGGCGCATGGCGGCATAGTCGTCGCCCGGCGTAATGCCTTCGATGTGGTAGCGCCGGTATTGCGAGGGATTCATCCCCTCCCCCTCCCAGACGACGCAGGAGGCCACGGTGGCCTCGCCCATGGTATGGCTGATGTCGAAGCATTCGATGCGCCGCGGCGGCTCGGGCAGGTCGAGCGTCGCAGCCAGCTCCTGCAGCTGGGTTCGGGCACGCTCACCGCCGCGCGCACGCGCCTCGATCGCCACCCGGGCGTTCGCTTCGGCCATCTCCAGCCAGGCGCGGTCGGTGGCACCGCGCCCGGCGCTCACGGCAATGGGGCGTTCGGCAAGGAATTCCACGAATTCGGCGAGTTCCGGCGAAGCGAGGTTGGTGAGGATGCGATCGGGCCAAGGCCGGTCCTGGTAGTGCTGCTCGAGGAAGGCGTGCAGCACGTCAACCGGCTCGGCGCCCTCGGCCTGCTGCGGGAAGAGGGGACGGTCGCCGAGATGCCGCCCGCCGCGCACCATGGCGAGGTTCACGCACACGAGCCCGGCGTGCGCGAGGACGACGAGGATGTCGACGTCTTCGTCGCGGCGGCTGTCGACCGCCTGCTGGTGCAGCACCGACTGCAGCGCCCGGAGGCGGTCGCGCAGCCGGGCGGCCTCTTCGAAGTCGAGCCGCTCGCTTGCCGCATTCATCGCCACGGTGAGCGTCTCGATCACCTCGGTCGACTTGCCGGAGAGAAAGCGCGCGGCCATTTCGACCTGCTGCCGATATTCCTCTGCACTCACTTTGCCGACGCAGGGGGCGGTGCAGCGGTGGATTTGATGCAGCAGGCAAGGGCGCGAACGGTTGCGGAACACCGAATCGGCGCAGGTGCGCAGCTCGAAGAGCTTTTGCACGAGCTGGATGCTCTCGCGCGCCGCCCAGCCGTTCGGATAGGGGCCGAAATAGCGCTCCCCCTTGTGCAGGGCACCGCGGTAGGTCTGGATGGCGGGAAAGTCGCCGCCGGTGAGCCGGATGTAAGGATAGGATTTGTCGTCACGAAAGAGGATGTTGTAGCGCGGCGCCAGCGTCTTGATGAGGTGATTCTCGAGGATGAGCGCTTCGGCCTCGGAGCGCACGAGCGAAATGTCGACGCGTTCGATCTGGCGCACCATCAAGGCGATGCGCGGACTCGGCAGCCGGGCGCGGAAGTAGCTCGCCAGGCGTCGGCGCAGGTTCTTCGCCTTGCCGACGTAGAGCACGGTCTCGTCGGCGCCGATCATGCGATAGACGCCGGGCGATTCGGGCACCGTCTGCAGGAAAGCGGAAGCGTCGAACTTCATGGCAGGAACGGATCAGAACCAGGCATGGCGCTGCGACCAGTCGCGTACGCGCTCGCGCGCCTGCAGGTAGGGTTCGAAGAGCTCGAGCTCGAAGGGATCGGGGATGCGCGGAGAACCGAGCAGTCCTTGGCGGCGGGCGATCGCATCGGGTGCCGCCTGGGGCCACGCCGCTTCGAGCAGGTGCGCCACCCAGTCGGGGCGATTGCACACGAGCGCCAGGTCACAGCCGGCCGACAGCGCCGCCGCGACGCGGGACTGAGGCTCATCCCCGGCAGCTGCGGCGCCTGCCATACCGAGATCGTCGGAGAGGACGGCAGCACGGAAACCGAGCCGCTGGCGCAGCACTTCGCCCAGCCAGAAGGCGGAAAACCCCGCAGGTTCCGGGGCACAGCGTTCATAGCGCACGTGGGCGGGCATGACGCCGGCCAGCGAACGCAACAGGCGATGACGATATGGCACGAGGTCGCGCTGCCAGATCACCTCGAAGGGGCGGGAATCGACGGGCAGCGTCTCGTGCGAATCGGCCGCCACCGCACCGTGGCCGGGAAAATGCTTGCCGACGGCGCGCACCCCCATCATGGCAAGCCCCGCCACCAGCGCCTGGGCAAGGCGCGCGACCACGGCGGGATCGTGACTGAAGGCGCGATCGCCGATCACCGCGCTCACGCCAGCTTCGACGTCGAGTACCGGCGCGAAAGTGAGATCGATGCCGTGCGCGGCGAGTTCCGCGCCGAGGACGAGGCCGACGTCGTAGGCGAGCGCCACCGCCTGTTCGGGGTCGCGTTCGTACTCATCGCCGAGCCGGCGCATGGGGGCGACCGGGGTGAAGCCGTCGCCGCGGAAACGCTGCACGCGCCCACCTTCCTGATCGACGGCGATGACCAGCGGCCCGGGGCGGGCAGAACGTATCGCCTGGACCAAGGCGGCGAGCTGGGCCGAATCGCGATAGTTGCGGGCAAAGAGGATGACGCCGCCCACGGCCGGATGGGCGAGACGGCGCAGTTCTTCCGGGCTCGGTTCGAGGCCGGCGAGATCGATCATCAAGGGGCCGGGCGGCAGGTCGGTGTGGTCCATGAGAAGGAACTTTTCAGGCGGGAGGGAAAAGCGGGGATTCGCCCTCGGCGCGCTCGAGCACGACGAAGGCAACGGCGTGCTCGCGCTCGTCGGCCAGACTCAGGTGCGCCCGCAGGCCGGCCGCGGCGAGTCGCGCCGCGAGCGCCTCGGCGAAGGCGAAGAAGGGGCGTCCGCGCGCGTCGTGCGCCACCCATAGATCCTGCCAGCCGAGCGCCGCCCCAAGCCCGGTGCCCCAGGCCTTGGCGAAAGCCTCTTTGGCGGCGAAGCGCTTGGCGAGCAGCCGCTCCGGCATGGCCGCGCGAGAAAACTCTTCCCGCTCGGGCGCCGCGAGAATGCGCGCGGCGAAGCGCGGGCCGTGGCGCGCGAGCGCCGCGGCGAGGCGATCGATGCGCACGAGGTCGGTACCCACGCCGACGATCATCGGGCCGCGGCCTCGCGCATCAGCCGCTTCATTTCACGCACGGCCTCGCGCAGGCCGGTGAAGACGGCGCGGCTGACGATGGCATGGCCGATGTGCAGTTCCCGCACGCCCGGTAGCGCCGCCACCGGCTGGACGTTGTAGTAGTTGAGGGCATGCCCGGCGTTGAAGCGCATGCCCAGCCCTACGATCGCCTCCCCCGCGCGGCGCACCTTGTCGAGTTCGGCCTGCACGGCGGGACGCTCCAGATCGCGCCCGGCGGCATGGAAGGCGTGGGCATAGGGACCGGTATGCACCTCGCACACTTCGGCGCCGATGCGGCTCGCCGCCTCGACCTGGCTGGGGTCGGCATCGAGAAAGACGCTGACGACGATGCCGGCGTCGCGCAAACGGGAGACCACGCCACGCAGGCGGGCCTCGTCACGCACGATGTCGAGCCCCCCTTCGGTGGTGATCTCCTGGCGCCCCTCGGGAACCAGCATGGCCATCTCGGGTTTCAGGGAACAGGCGATCGCCACCATTTCGTCGGTGGGCGCCATTTCGAGATTGAGCTTGATCTGGGTGAGCTCGCGCAGGCGCCGGACGTCGGCGTCCTGGATGTGACGGCGATCCTCGCGCAGATGGACCGTGATGCCGTCGGCCCCGCCGAGGTGCGCCTCCACCGCGGCCCACACCGGATCAGGCTCATAGGTGCGGCGCGCCTGGCGCAGGGTGGCAACGTGGTCGATGTTCACTCCGAGTTCGATCATTCGAGCAGCTCCCGTAACATGCGTCGTGCTTGCAATTCCTGCCCGTCGAGGGCGTGGTCGATGAGCCGGCGCGTGAGCGCGCGCACTTCGGCGAGCGTCTCCGGCCGGCTCCAGCGGCCGGCGCGTACGTCTTCCAGCGTCTCGGCGCTCAGTATTGCCTCGCCTGATCTTGCCGTTTCCCCCTCAGCAAGCAGCACCAGGCCCGCACGCGGCTCGAAGCGGTAGCGCCCGGCTGCGGCTTGCGGCCAATCCAGACCGTAGCCCAGCGCGGCGAGGAAGGCGAGCTCGAAGCGGCGCAGCACGGGCGAGAGCGCCTCCCCCCTGGCGAGCGCGCGCACCGCTGTGTCATAGGCGAGAAAGACCTCGCGATGGGGATCCTCGCGCGCGAGCAGCCGCAGCACCAGCTCGTTGAGATAATACCCGCACCACAGAGCCCTTCCTCGCGGCAGCGGCACACCCCCCGCCCACTCGGCCCGCGTGAGGGTACGCACTTCGCCCGCCCCTCTCCAGCCGAGCACGAGGGGCTGGAAAGTGAGCAGCACCGGGCGCAGCTGGGAGCCAGGGCGGCGCGCCCCTTTGGCGGCAAGCGCCAAGCGCCCGTGTTCGAGCGTGAGCACCTCGAGCAGCAGGCTCGTTTCACGCCAAGGCCGCGCGTGCAAGACGTAGGCGGGCTCGGCCTCGACCCGTTGCCGCCGCGTCATGCGCCCTCAGCCGTCGTAGCCCAGAGAGCGCAGCGCCTGTTCGTCGTCGGCCCAGCCGCTGCGCACCTTGACCCAGACTTCGAGATAGACGCGCGCCTCCAGCAGATTTTCCAGCTCCTGGCGTGCCTCGGTGGCGATGCGCTTGATGCGCTCACCCCCGCGGCCAATGATGATGGCTTTGTGCGGTTCGCGCTCGACGATCACTGAAGCATAGATACGGCGCAAGTTTCCCTCGGTTTCGTAGCGCTCGATCTCCACGGCGATGCCATAGGGCAGCTCGTCGCCCACGAGGCGGAAGACTTTTTCCCGCAGGTATTCGGCGGCGAGGAAACGCTCGCTGCGGTCGGTGATCATGTCGGGGTCGTAGATCGGCTCGCCCTCGGGCAGATAGGGTTCGAGGGCCCGCAGGAGCTCGTCGGTGTGCTCGTCCTTTTCCGCCGACAGCGGCACGATCTCGGCGAAGGGGCGGCGCTGCGCCATTTCGGCGATGAAGGGCAGCAGCAGCTTCTTGTCTTTCAACCGGTCGACCTTGTTGATGACGAGCACGACCGGCACGTGCTCCGGCAGCAGGTCCATGACCTGAGCATCCTCGGCCGTGAAGCGGCAAGCCTCGATCACGAAGACGATGACGTCGACCTCGGAGAGCGCCTGGGTGACCGTGCGGTTCATCAGCCGGTTGAGGGCGCGCTTGTGCCGCGTCTGGAAGCCGGGCGTGTCGACGAAGACGAACTGCGCCCGGTCGGTGGTGAGGATACCGTGGACACGGTGGCGCGTCGTCTGCTGCTTGCGCGAGACGATGCTCACCTTGTGGCCGACGAGGCGGTTGGTGAGGGTGGATTTGCCGACGTTGGGCCGGCCGACGATGGCGGCATAGCCGGCGCGAAAGGCGGAAGCAGAAGAAGTATCGTTCATCGGAACTCAGGCAAAGTGCCCGCAGGGCGCGGGCAAGGGTTCAGGTCTCTCCCAACTGCGCCAGGATCTTGGCGGCGGCGTCTTGTTCGGCGGCGCGGCGGCTGGGCCCTTCGCCCTCGGCGGAAAGCCCGATCGCCTCGGCCTGCGCCCGCACCCTGAAGTGCTGCGCGTGCGCCGGGCCGCTGACGCTGACGATCTCGTAGCGCGGCACGGGGTGATGCCGCCCTTGCAGCCATTCCTGCAGGCGGGTCTTGGGATCCTTGAGGCGTTCGAGCGGGCCGAGCGCGGCGAGTTCCGGCTCGAGAACGCGCGCCACCAGCTCGCGCGCGGCCTCATAGCCACCGTCGAGCAGCACCGCGCCGACGATGGCCTCCAGCGCGTCGGCAAGGAGCGAAGGGCGACGGTTGCCGCCGGCGCGCCGCTCGCCCTCGCCGATGACGAGCAACTCGTCCAGCCCCAGGCGCAGGGCGGCCGCAGCCAGGGTTTCCTGGCGCACCAGGCTCGCGCGGGCGCGCGAGAGGATCCCTTCGGGCTCCTCGGGATAGCGGCCATAGAGGAGCTCGGCCACCGCCAGGTCGAGCGCGGCATCGCCGAGGAACTCTAGGCGCTCGTTGTGTCCTTCGCCCGCGCTACGGTGTCTGAGGGCGGTGGTGAGCAGACCGAGGTCGTGGAAACGATAAGCGAGGCGCTCCTGCAGCGCCTGCCACCGTCTTCCTGCCTCACTCATGGCGCGCCTATCGTACCGTGGGCCTCGAAATCGAAGGCGAGGCTGACGTTGGCGAACAAGGGAACGAGGCGCTGGTAATGGACTTCGATTTTCGTGCGCCCCTCTTCGCGGGTGATGACGAGGTCGCGCCCACTCACGGAAGTGAAATCATCGATCGTGGCGAACTTGTCGAATTCGCTGCGCAGCTGCGAGGGCGGGGTCTGCGGCTCGGCCCGCTGGGCGAGCTCGGAGATGGCGCGTTTGACTGCGGCATATTCGGTATAGACGGGAACGATGCGCAGGGCGAGGATCAACCCGAGGCCGACGATCACGCCCCAGAAGATCACTCCCAGCAAGCTGACCCCGCGTTGCCCCCGTCTCATCACTGTGTCCATGCCTGCGCTCCTTTTCATTGGATTCGACCGATGCGCGACAGGTCGGAGAGGTTCAGCCAGATGAAGAAGGCCTTGCCGACGATGTTTTCCTCCGGCACGAAGCCCCACACCCGGCTGTCGCTGCTGCCGTCACGATTGTCGCCCATGACGAAATAGTGGCCTGGCGGCACGAAGCAGCGCACTCCCCGCCGGTTGTATTCGCAGCGGTCGGCATAGGGAAACTCGAGCCGCTGCGTGACGAAAGGAGGGGCGACGTCATCGACGAGGATGTCGTGCGGATGCTCTCCCAGATGCTCGCGCCAGCGGGTGGAATAATACAACCGATCGGGATGGAAATAGTCCGGTAGCGGGTCGTATTGTACCGGCACGCCATTGATGCGCAGCTTCTTGTCGAGATATTCGACGTAATCCCCCGGCAAGCCGACGACGCGCTTGATGTAATCGACCGAAGGATCGGCCGGGTAGCGGAATACCATGACCTCGCCGCGCTGCGGGTGCCCCACGGGGATGACGACGCGGTTCAATAGCGGCAGGCGGATGCCGTAGGAGAATTTGTCGACCAGGATGAAGTCGCCCACGAGCAGCGTCGGGATCATCGAGCCGGAGGGGATCTTGAACGGCTCGACAACGAAGGAGCGCAATGCAAAGACGGCGAGGATCACCGGAAAGAAGCTCGCTCCATATTCGACCCACCAGGGTGCAGGAGCGCCCTCGGGGCGGCGTTTGCCCGCCACCCAGCGATCGAACGCCCACAGCACGCCCGTGGCGAGCGTGAGCAGAAAGAGGATCAGCGCGAAATTCATGGTTCCCTGCCTTGGACGAGTGCAGCAAGGCCGCTCAGGCTTCGTCGGTACGCAGCACCGCGAGGAAGGCTTCCTGCGGGATCTCGACGTTGCCGACCTGCTTCATGCGTTTCTTGCCGGCCTTTTGTTTCTCCAGCAGCTTTTTCTTGCGCGAGATGTCCCCACCGTAGCATTTGGCGAGCACGTTCTTGCGCAGCGCCTTGATCGTCTCGCGCGCGATGATGTGCGAGCCGATCGCCGCCTGCAACGGCACGTCGAACATCTGCCGCGGAATGAGGCTGCGCAGTTTCTCCACGAGCTCGCGACCGCGGCGCTGGGCGCTGGCGCGGTGCACGATCACCGAGAGCGCATCGACTTTCTCGCCATTGACGAGCACGTCGAGCTTGACGAGATCGGCCGGGCGGTATTCCTTGAATTCGTAGTCGAGCGAGGCATAGCCGCGCGACACGGACTTCAAGCGGTCGAAGAAGTCCATCACCACTTCGTTCATCGGCAGCTCGAAGATGGCGTGCACCTGGCGGCCGTGGTAGCGCAGGTCGATCTGCACGCCGCGCTTCTGGTTGCACAGGGTGAGCACGGGGCCGAGGTAGTCCTGCGGCACGAAGATGTGCGCGGTGATGATGGGTTCGCGGATCTCTTCGATCTTGCTCGGATCGGGCAGGCGCGAGGGGTTTTCGATGCGCTGCACTTCGCCCGAGCGCAGCACCACTTCATAGACGACCGAAGGCGCCGTGGTGATGAGGTTCTGGCCGAACTCGCGCTCGAGCCGCTCCTGCACGATGTCCATGTGCAGCAGCCCCAGGAAGCCGCAGCGAAAGCCGAATCCCAGCGCCTGCGAGGTCTCGGGCTCGAACTGCAGCGCCGCGTCGTTCAACTTGAGCTTTTCGAGCGCCTCGCGCAGGGAATCGTATTCGCTCGACTCCACCGGATAGAGGCCGGCGAAGACCTGCGGTTTGATCTCGCGGAAGCCGGGCAGCGGCTCGGCGGCGGCGCGGGGCAAGGTGGTGATCGTGTCGCCGACCTTGGCGGCGCGCAATTCCTTGATGCCGGCCACCACGAAGCCCACTTCGCCACACTCGAGCGCGTCGCGCTCGAGCGAGCGCGGCGTAAAGACGCCGAGCCGCTCGATCGTATATTCGGCCCCGGTCGACATCAGGCGGATGCGCTCGCCGCGGGCGAGCCGCCCGTCGACCACGCGCACCAGCATGACGACGCCGACGTAGTTGTCGAACCAGGAATCGATGATGAGCGCGCGGGTGGGCGCGTCGGGCCGGCCACGCGGCGGCGGCACCCGGCGCACCACGGCTTCGAGCACCTCTTCGATGCCCAGCCCCGTCTTGGCCGAGCACAGCACGGCTTCGCTCGCATCCACGCCGATGACGTCTTCGATCTCGGCGCGCGCGCGTTCCGGATCGGCCTGCGGCAGGTCGATCTTGTTGAGCACCGGCACCACCTCGACACCGAGCTCGATCGCGGTGTAGCAGTTGGCCACCGTCTGCGCCTCCACCCCTTGGGAAGCGTCGACCACCAGCAGCGCCCCCTCGCAGGCCGACAGCGAGCGGCTCACCTCGTAGGAGAAATCGACGTGCCCCGGGGTGTCGATGAGGTTGAGCTCGTAGGTCTGGCCGTCGCGCGCCCGGTAGCTGAGCGTGGCGGTCTGCGCCTTGATGGTGATGCCGCGCTCGCGCTCGAGATCCATCGAGTCGAGCACGCGATCTTCCATCTCGCGCTCGGACAGGCCGCCGCAATACTGGATGAGCCGATCGGCGAGCGTAGACTTGCCATGGTCGATGTGGGCGATGATCGAGAAGTTGCGTATGTTTTTCATCGGCAAACAAAAAAAGCCCCGCAGGGCAGTGAGGAGCGGCAAGGACGGTTCATTGGGATCATTCTAACGGAAAACGGGATAAATAGGCATGAACTTTTGCCGCATCGCAGCGATGGCGGCACAACTCCACGTTGCCATGCAGCACGACCGGAATCGCCCGGCCGTAGCGCTCGCGCCAGGCCGGATCCGCATCGACATCCCGTTTGACCACGGAAAAGCCATGGCGTTGCGCGATGGGCGCCAATTCTTCCAGCATCTCATCGCACAGATGGCATTGCGGGCGCGACAGCAGCCACAGTTCGCGCGAACGCGGCACTTCAGGACCCCCCTTTGCGCGTCATGGCGGCCAAGAGGGCTTGCAGCGTCGCAGACGGCACTTCCCCCATGGCGGTACGCAAGGCACCCGGATCCTGGCGCCGCACCACCGTCGTCGCGCCGAAACGTTCGACTTGCTCGGAGGTCTCGGTTCCCTCCCATGGCTCGAAGAAGACCGACACGGTAACGAGCCCATCACCGATGAGCCACTGCGTGACCGTCTTGCCCGAGGGACCGCGGCGCTGCAGGATCCCCTCGAGCTGAAACCCGGACGGCAAGGCGCCGAACTCCCAGCCGGTTTCACTGGCGCCAACGGATTTGCCCCGCAGGTCGACGTGCCGCCACTCGCTGCGGGAGGAGAATTTCTGCCGGACGACGGCGGTCTGGGTCGCGGCGCCCAAATGAAAATCGGAGAAAGTCTGCGTTTCCAGGGCGCGGGCCGGCGTTTCTTCCCACACCACCCGTTTGAGCACGACCGCGCTTTCCCGATCGATCCACCAATCCTGCCCGAAGCGCAAGGCATCGCGCGGCACGAAGCGCACGCCGAACACCTCGCGCCCGGCGACGCGGTCCATGCCCAAGGATTCGAGACGGTAGGACGATTCGATGCGACCGACGGAGCCGACCGGATGATAGGAAAGCCCCGCGGCCCCGGCAGCGCGATCGATCAGGACGACGCGATCCTCGGGCAGGAAACAGCGGACCTCGTCGCCGATGCGTATGGTCTCGCGCGGCGCGCCTTCTAGCACCTCGACCCATTCCAGGGGCTTGCCGTCGGCGAGCAGATGGGTCACGCGCAGGGTCTGCATCTTGTCACCGATCTGCAGGACCACCGTACCGTGATAATCGGCGGCAGAAGGGGCGAGCGCCCGTTCGACCCAACGCTGCAGGTCTTCTGCCGCCCGGGCGGAGGCGGCGGCGAGCACGGCAGCGAGGCACAGCGCCACCGTCAGTGTGCGAGCCACGGGCATCAATGCGTACCTCGCGTCTGCGCCATCACTCGGGCATAACGAAGGCTGCCGGGACCATTGGCCCCATGCGCGTTGCCATAGGCCACCCAGTAGAAGCGCTCGTCGACGCTCGCCTCCTCCTGGACCTGGGGAGCCGCATCGGCAGCAGCCTGGCGCAGGGGCAAGGCCTCGCCGCCCGCTTCACGCGGCGCCTGCCACACGGCCCAGCCAGCGGTGGCGACCACCGCCACGGCGGCGGCCGTGGCCATCCAGCGCAGACGGGGCTCGTTGGCGGCAGGTCGCCGGGGCAGCGGCACGACTGCCAGGGCTGGAGCCTCGGCGTCTATGCGGGCAAGGATGGATGCCCGTAGATCACGCATCGGCGTGGCGAGCTCTCCGCGCAGCGCTTCGCCAATGAGATGATAGGCCGCCCAGCGCCCCGACAATGCCGGGTCGCTCGCGAGCCGTTCGGCCCAAAACGCGGCGTCAGCGCCGTCGAGCTCACCATCGATCAGGGCCGACAGCGCTTCTGGAGTCGTTTTCGTGTCGCGCATCATGTCGTTTCCTACCAACGTCGATCTGGGGCCGTGTCGAGCAGCGGCCGCAAACGGTGTGCGATCGCCTCCCGGGCGCGAAAGATCCGCGAGCGCACGGTGCCGATCGGGCAGCCCATCACCTGGGCGATTTCTTCATAGCTGAGCCCTTCGAGCTCGCGCAGCGTGATCGCGATGCGCAATTCTTCGGGCAGGGACTGGATCGCCTCTTCCACCGTCTGGGCGATCTCCTGGGTGAGGAGCAGGTTTTCCGGTGTCTCGCTGTCGCTGAGCGTGTCGAGTTCGTCCCACGTCTCTCCCTCCTCCGTTTCATGGACGGTGGCACTCACCGCTGGACGGCGGTTGGAGGCCATCAGGTGATTCTTTGCGGTGTTGATGGCGATGCGGTAGAGCCAGGTGTAGAAGGCGCTGTCGCCGCGAAACGAGTCGAGCGCCCGATACGCCTTGATGAAGGTCTCCTGCGTCAAGTCTTCCACCTCCGCCGGGTCGCGCACCAGGCGCGACAACAACCGCTGCACCTTGCGCTGGTATTTCGACACGAGCAGCCCGAAGGCGTTCTTGTCGCCTTGCCGCGCGCGCGCCACGAGCTGTTGGTCGATTTCTCGGTTGGTCATCGAAAGCGAGCCTGACTTCCCTGTCGGAAGTTCATTATACCCACTCGCTTCGCCGACATTTGCCGAAATCGACTTCGGGAGCGGCGATTTGGTTCCGCCGTTGTGATACCCTTCGATTCCCCACCCCCTCTTTCCTGTCCGCGATGGAACACTTCGACGTCCTCATCCTCGGCAGCGGCCTCGCTGGTCAGAGCGTGGCGCTGAAACTCGCCGACCAATACAAGGTCGCCCTCGTCACCAAGCGCACCTTGATGGAGAGCGCCAGCGCCTATGCCCAAGGGGGCATCGCGGCGGTGCTCGACGACGCCGACAGCATCGAAGCGCACGTGCGCGACACGCTCGTAGCCGGCGCAGGGCTGTGCGACCCGAAAGCCGTGCGCTTCGTGGTCGAACGCGGCAAGAAAGCCATCGACTGGCTCATCGCCCAAGGGGTGCCGTTCTCGCGCGACGAGCGCGGCCAGTACCATCTCACCCGCGAGGGCGGACACTCGCAGCGGCGCATCATCCACGCGGCGGATGCCACCGGTGCGGCCGTGCAGCAGACGCTCACCGCCAAGGTGAAAGCGCATCCGAACATCCAGGTGTTCGAGCACCACATCGCGATCGACCTCATCACCGGCGCGAAGATCGGTCGGCCCGAACTGGGGTGCCTCGGCGCTTATGTCTTCGACCGGCAGGCCGGACACGTGCGCACCTTCTCCGCCGGGCACACGGTGCTCGCCACCGGCGGCGCGGGCAAGGTCTACCTCTATTCGACCAACCCGGACACCGCCACGGGCGATGGCATCGCCATGGCCTGGCGTGCCGGCTGCCGCGTGGCAAACATGGAGTTCATCCAGTTCCATCCCACCTGCCTCTATCACCCGCACGCCAAGTCTTTCCTCATCAGCGAGGCAGTGCGCGGCGAAGGCGGCATCTTGCGGCTGCCCAATGGCGAGCGCTTCATGCCGAAACACGACCCGCGCGCCGAGCTCGCGCCGCGTGACATCGTGGCGCGCGCCATCGACTATGAGATGAAACGGCTCGGCATCGAGTGCGTCTACCTCGACATCACGCACAAGAATGCGGACTGGATCCGCAACCATTTCCCCAACATCTACGCGCGCTGCCTGGAACTGGGCATCGACATCACCAAGCAGCCGATCCCGGTGGTGCCGGCGGCGCACTATACCTGCGGCGGCGTCAAGGTGGATCTGGCTTCCCGCACCGATCTGCCGCACCTCTACGCGGTGGGCGAGTCGACCTGCACGGGGCTGCACGGCGCCAATCGCCTGGCGAGCAATTCGCTGCTCGAGTGCCTCGTCTTCGGGGAAGCCGCGGTGCAGGACATGCTGGCGCAGCCTCGGCGCGCGCCCCTGCCGCTGCCCGACTGGGACGAGAGCCGCGTGACCGACGCCGACGAGGAAGTGGTGATCGCGCACAACTGGGACGAGCTGCGCCGCTTCATGTGGGATTACGTCGGCATCGTGCGCACGACCAAGCGCCTGCAGCGGGCGATGCACCGCATCCGGTTGCTGGAGCGCGAGATCGCCGAGTACTACGCGAATTTCCGGGTGAGCAACGACCTCATCGAGCTGCGCAACCTGGTGACGGTGGCCGAGCTCATCGTGCGCTGCGCGCTCAGACGAAAGGAGAGCCGCGGCTTGCATTACACCAAGGACTATCCCGAGATGCTGCCGGTCGCCCGCGATACCATCCTAAGACCGCGGCGGCCGGCCAGTGGCACACCAGTGCGCCAAAGCCCAACGGTCTGACTCGGACAAGGACGGCAGCTCGATGAGATAAGTTGCGCCGCGGCCGCCGCGCCGCGGGCAAGCGCGCAAGATCACCCAGGGGCCGAAGCGCCAGGCGTCGGTGCGATGGCGCGGCGCATCGTCCGCGGCAAATGCAAGGTGGTGGCCGGGCCACAACCACAGGGCCTTCGTAGCGGAACACGACCGGTGCCACCGGATGCCGACAGCCACAAAGGCGACGGCGAGTGCGACCGCCTTGGGCCAAGGAAAATATACGAAGGAGAGGACGAACCCCGCCGCGACCAGAGCGAGCGCCAGGCCGGTCGAATACCGCGGCAAGGGCACGACGAGCCGGTAGGGCTGCGCCGTACCCTCCATGGATCAGACCCGCTTGAAGAGCAGCGTGCCGTTGGTGCCGCCAAAGCCGAAGGAATTGGACAGGGCGGCACGGATGCGCGTGGGGCGGGCGACGTTGGGACAATAATCCAGATCGCACCCCTCGCCGGGCTCTTCGAGGTTGATGGTGGGCGGCACGATCTGCTGATGCAGCGCGAGCACGGTGAATACGGCCTCCACCCCGCCGGCCGCGCCCAGCAGGTGCCCGGTCATGGACTTGGTCGAGCTCACCACCAGCTGCCGCGCGTGCTCGCCGAAAGTGCGCTTCACCGCCAGCGTCTCGGCCACGTCGCCCAGCGGCGTGGAAGTGCCGTGGGCGTTGATGTAGTCGATCTCATCGGGCGCCATCCGCGCGTCTTTGAGCGCGTTGCGCATGCAGCGCATCGCCCCATCGCCATCCTCGCACGGCGCCGTCATGTGGAAGGCGTCGGCGCTCATACCGTAGCCGGCCACCTCGGCATAGATGCGCGCGCCGCGGGCCTTGGCGTGCTCGTATTCCTCGAGCACCAACACCCCTGCTCCCTCACCGAGCACGAAACCGTCGCGGTCTTTGTCCCAGGGGCGGCTCGCCCGTTCGGGCTCGTCGTTGCGCGTGGAGAGCGCCTTGGCCGAGGCGAAGCCGCCGATCGCCAGCGGCGTCACGGTCGATTCGGCCCCGCCGGCGATCATCACGTCGACGTCACCGTACTGAATCATGCGCGTCGCCTCGCCGATGCAGTGCGTGGCGGTACTGCAGGCGGTCACCATCGCCAGGCACGGCCCCTTGATGCCGAAATGGATCGACAGGTGGCCGGAGATCATGTTGATGATGGTGGCGGGAATGAAGAAAGGCGAGATGCGCCGCGGGCCACTTTTGAGGAATTCGCCGTGCGTCTCTTCGATCATCGGCAGACCGCCGATGCCGGAGCCGATGTTGATGCCGATGCGCTCGGAATTGTCTTCGGTGATCTCAAGCCCCGAATCGCGCACGGCCTGGATGCCGGCCGCCATCCCGTAGTGGATGAAGGTATCCATGCGGCGCGCTTCTTTCTTGGGGATGTAGGCCTCGACGTCGAACCCCTTGACCTCGCCGGCGATGCGCACCGGAAAACCGGAAGCATCGAAACGGCTGATGGGAACGATGCCGGAGCGCCCGGCGACGATGTTGGCCCAGGCTTCTTCGACGGTATTGCCGACCGGGGAAATGATCCCCATCCCGGTGACGACGACTCTGCGACGGGTCAAGGTTGGCTCCGCGGGAGAAGAAAAAGGATTATTTCTTGACGTGATTGGTGATGTAGTCGATGGCCTGCTGCACCGTGGTGATCTTCTCGGCGTCTTCGTCCGGAATCTCGCATTCGAATTCTTCTTCCAGCGCCATCACCAGTTCGACGGTGTCAAGCGAATCGGCGCCGAGATCGTCGACGAACGAGGATTCGTTCTTGATCTCGGATTCATTGACGCCCAGCTGCTCGGCTACGATTTTCTTGACACGCTGCTCGATGTTTTCCATTTCAGGAAACTCCTTGAACGGGATGTGGAAAAAACGGGGTTATTCTACCAAACTTGGGAAGTTTGCAACGGAAGGTTACACCATCAAGCGGCCATGTACATGCCGCCATTGACATGCAGCGTCGCGCCGGTGACGTAGGAGGACGCCGGCGAAGCGAGAAAGAGCACCGCCGCGGCCACTTCTTCGGGCGCGCCGAACCGCCCCAGGGCGATGCGGGCGGCCAGGCCGTTGCGGGCTTCGTCGCCGAGCGCCCGGGTCATGTCGGTGTCGATGAAGCCGGGCGCGACGCAATTGACCGTGATGCCGCGGCTACCCAGCTCCAGCGCGAGCGAGCGGCTCATGCCGGCCACGCCCGCTTTCGCCGCGGCGTAATTGGCCTGACCGGGATTGCCCGAGTGCGCCACCACGGAGGTGAGATTGACGATGCGGCCATAACGCGCCTTCATCATCCCCTTGAGTACGAGCTTGCACAGGCGAAAGGTCGCCTTGAGGTTGGTGTCGAGCACGGCATCCCACTCTTCGTCCTTCATCCGCAAGGCGAGGTTGTCGCGGGTGATGCCGGCATTGTTCACCAATACGGCGATGGGACCGTGATCCCGTTCGACAGCGCCGATGAAGGCGGCGGCCGCAGCGGCGTCGGTGACGTCGAGCCGCATTCCTTCGCCGGCGATACCCTCGGCGCGCAGCGCCTCGGAGATGGCGGCGGCGCCCTCATCGGTGGTCGCCGTGCCGATCACCTTGGCCCCCGCCTGTCCCAGGGCGAGCGCGACGGCGCGTCCGATGCCGCGGGAGGCGCCGGTGACGACGGCCGTCTGGCCGTCGAGGCGAAACTGGATCATGTCTTCCCCTTGTCCTCGTTAGCTCTGGGCAGCAAGCGCCTCGAGCGCCGCACGCAGGCTCGCCGCGTCGGCGAGCGCCCCACCGTCGAGATCCTTGACGATGCGCTTGGTGAGCGCGGCGAGTACCTTGCCGGGCCCGCATTCATAGACGTGCGTGATGCCGCGGCGGGCCGCCTCTTCGATCGTCTCGATCCAGCGCACGGGGCGCCAGGCCTGCTCGACGAGCGCCCGGCGGATCTCTTCGGGGTCACGGTGTTCGGCGACATCGACGTTGTGCAGCACGGGAATGCGCGGCGGGCGCAGCGCGATGCCCGCGAGGCGCTCGGCCAGACGCTCGGCGGCCGGCTTCATCAGTTCGCAGTGAAAAGGAGCGCTCACGGGTAGTGGCACGGCGCGCTTGGCCCCGGCCTCTTTGGCGAGTGCCGCGGCGCGCTCGACGGCCCCCTTGTGCCCGGCGATGACGATCTGCCCCGGGGCATTGAGATTGGCCGGGGCGACGGTCTCGCCGGTCTCGGCAGCGGCCTGGCGACAGACGGTTTCCACGGCCGCGGCATCCAACCCCATCACCGCGGCCATGGCACCGACCCCGGCCGGAACCGCCTCCTGCATCGCTTGGGCGCGCAACCGCACGAGAGGCAGCGCATCGGCGAACGACAGGCTTTCGGCAGCCACCAGCGCCGTATATTCCCCCAGGCTGTGTCCGGCAAGGAGCGCCGGCTCGGGGCCACCCAGAGCGCGCCAGGCACGCCACACGGCCACGCCGGCCGTGAGCATGAGGGGTTGGGTGTTGACCGTGAGCGAGAGCCGCTCGGCCGGGCCGGACTGGGCCATCTCCCACAGATCCTCGCCGAGCACGTCGCTCGCCTCGACAAAGGTCTCACGGATGGCCGGCAGCCCCTCATAAGAAGCCATCATACCGACGGACTGCGAGCCTTGGCCGGGGAACACGAACATGAAGCGCATGATTCTCCGTCTCCTCAATAGCGCAGCAGCGCCGCGCCCCAGGTAAACCCGCCGCCGATCCCTTCGAGCAACAGCGTCTGGCCGGGACGGATCTTGCCCTCGGCGATGCCGGTATCGAGCGCCAGCGGAATGGAAGCCGCCGAAGTGTTGCCGTGCCGATCCACGGTGCTGATGACCCGCTCGAGCGGCAAGCCCAGGCGCTTGGCCGTAGCCTGCAGGATGCGGACGTTGGCCTGATGCGGGATCAGCCAGTCGAGCGCCTCCACCGGAAGCTTGGCCAGATCGAGCACCTCGTGCGCCACCTCGGCGAGCACCTGGACCGCGAACTTGAATACCGCCTGCCCCTCCATGCGCACGAAGGGGTCGCCCTGTACCTTGCCCGCGCCCACCTGACCCGGCACCCATAGCTCGGCATGGTGCCGCCCGTCGGCGTGCAGGCGCGTGGCGAGGATGCCGGGCAGTTCGTCGGCTTCGAGTACGATGGCACCGGCCCCGTCGCCGAAGAGCACGCAGGTGGAGCGGTCGTTCCAATCCAGAATGCGGGAGAAGACCTCCGCCCCGACCACCAGGGCCCGGTGCGCCTCCCCCAGGCGCAGGAATTTGTCGGCGAGCGCCAGCGCATAGATGAAGCCGCTGCACACCGCCTGCACGTCGAAGGCGGGCGCCCGGTTGGTCATGCCGAGCTTGGCCTGCAGAAGCGTAGCGGTACTCGGAAAGACGTAATCGGGCGTGGAGGTGGCAAGCACGATGAGGTCGATGTCGTCGGGGCGGCAGTCTGCCTGCTCCAAGGCGCGACGTGCGGCCACGAGCGCCAGGTCGCTCGCCATCTCCCCCTCGGCAGCGAAGTGCCGCGCGGCGATGCCGGTGCGCGTGCGGATCCATTCATCCGAAGTTTCGATGCCACGCGCGACCAGATCGTCGTTGGTGATGGGCACACCGGGCAGATGGCTGCCGGTGCCGATGATGCGGGAAAATCTCATGACGATGACACCTCGGTGACGGGCGAAGCGGCCCGCGGCCACGCCCCGGCCATTTTTTGTTCGATGCGCTCGACCAGGCGATGCGCTGCCGCCTCGGCCGCCCGATCCAGCGCCTGGCCGAAGGCATAGGCATCGGCCCCGCCGTGGCTCTTCACCACGACGCCGCGCAGCCCCACCAGCACCGCTCCATTGTAGCGGCGCGGATCGACGCGGGCCTTGAAGTGCTTGAGCACCGGATAGGCCGCCAGCCCCATGAGGCGGGTGAGCAGATTGCGGTTGAATTCCTCGCGCAGGATGAGCGCGAGCATCTGCGCCAGGCCCTCGGTGGTCTTGAGGGCGACGTTGCCGACGAAGCCGTCGCACACCACCACATCCGCCTGACCGGAATAGATGTCCTCGACGTTGCCGACGAAATTGAGATCGGTGGTACGCAAGAGCGCCGCGGCCTCGCGCACCACCTGATTGCCTTTGATGTCCTCGGTGCCGATGTTGAGCAGCCCCACCCGCGGGCGCTCCACCTGTTCGACCGCGGATACGAGCAGCGACCCCATGATGCCGAATTGGCGCAGGTGCTCGGCGGTGCAATCGACGTTGGCCCCCAGGTCGAGCACCCAGACGCGGCTGCCGCGCGCCGGCAGCACCGTGGCGATCGCCGGGCGATCGATGCCGGGCAGCGTCTTCAGCACGAAGCGCGCGATCGACATCAGCGCCCCGGTATTGCCCGCCGAGACCGCCGCCTGCGCCCGGCCGGCCTTGATCTGCTCGATGGCCACGCGCAGGGAGGAATCCTTCTTGTTGCGCATGGCGGAAGTGGGCGCCTCGTCCATCCCGACGACCTGGGAAGCCGGCGCGAGCTCGATGCGCCCGCCAAAGCGACGCCGCAGACGCGCGACTTCCGCTTCGAGCGCCTCTGGCTGCCCCACCGCCAGCACCGACACGCCGGAGCGCCGGCGCAAGAACGCCTCGATCGCCGGCAGCGTGACCTGAGGGCCATGATCGCCGCCCATGCAATCGACGGCGAGCACGAGCGAGCCTTCGCTCTCGGAATCCGTCATGATCGGTCACAAAAAACGTGCAACCGCGGCACCAGGCAGCGCGAACGATTGCACGAGATCATCGGGCGCAGAAACGCAGGGATCACTCGCCGCTGACGTCGATCACCTTGCGGCCACGGTAAAAGCCGCTCGGCGTGACGTGATGGCGCAGATGCACTTCACCCGTGGTCGGATCGACGGCGATCGGCGGATTCTTCAGCGCCTGGTGCGCACGGTGCATCCCACGCTTGGAAGGGGACTTCTTGTTCTGCTGAACGGCCATGACCGGATACTCCTCTCGTTCGAACCGGCCGGACGATGCCGGCCAAAAAGCTGGGTATTATCTCACGAACGCTTCAACTGCGCCAAGACTGCAAAAGGCGACGGCTTCTCGCCTGCCTCCCACGGCCCCGGTGGCTCGCAGACTTCGTGCCGCGCAAAAACGGGCAACTCGAGCAGGATCTCGTCCTCGACGAGGCTCGCCACGTCAATCGTGCCGGCAAAGTGGATCGCGTCGCAGGATTCGTCCTCGAGCTCCTCGTCGGGAATGAGCTCGTCGGCGCGATACAGCGACAGGCGCCGCGCCACGGCGAAGACCCAGTCCATCGGCTCCAGACAACGCTCGCAGCGCAGCACTGCCACACCCTGCGCGCTCACCTCGAGCGCGGCACGGCCATCCTCGAGGCGCAGCCCCGAGACATGCCAGCGCACCGCCCCCAGCTCGAGCGAGGAAGCGGCCAGACGCGGCAGCTCGGCCGAGCCGAACTCGCCGGAGAGCGAAGCGGCATCCCGGGCGAACGCCAGCGGATCGGACACAATCACGTTTTGCGACATAAGTCGATAATGATAAGATTTCCCGACGTTTTTGTCAAAAAATACTACCATGCCCCGCCTGATCCTCGCCTCGACCTCCTCCTACCGCCGCCAGCTCCTCGAACGATTCGGCGTACCATTCGTCGCCATCGCTCCGCAGGTAGACGAGACGCCGCTGCCCGAAGAGCCGCCGGAACAGACGGCACGGCGACTGGCCGAAGCCAAGGCCCGCGCGGTCGCGGCAACGCTCGGCGAAGCTTGCCACGTCATCGGCAGCGACCAGGTCGCCCACCTCGGCGATGAGCGCTTCGGCAAGCCCGGCAGCGCGCAGCGCGCCATCGAGCAGTTGCGGCGCATGCGCGGACAGACGGTGGAATTCTCCACCGCCGTGTGCGTGCTCGACGAAGAGGGCCACGTCCAGACCGAACTCGTGCCCACCCGGGTGCGCTTTCGCGCCGATCTCACCGACGAGGAGATCGTGCGCTACGTCGAGCGCGAACGGCCGCTCGACTGCGCTGGCAGCGCCAAGGCCGAGGGGCTCGGCATCGCGTTGCTCGAGGCGGTCGAATCGAGCGATCCCACCGCCCTCATCGGCCTGCCGCTCATCGCTACGGCGCGGATGCTGCGCCGCCTCGGCTGGGCGCTGCCGTGACCCCGGGGCGCCTGCTGCTCATCCCCACGCCGCTCGGCGACGGAGGTCCGCCGCTGCTGCCCCCCGAGCACCTGCGCGAAATACAGCGCCTGCGCCGTTTCGTCGTCGAAAACGAAAAACCGGCCCGCGCTGCCCTCAAGCGCCTGGGACACCCGGGGCCGATCGCCGCACTCTTGCTGCAGCGCCTCCCCGAATCTCCTGCCCCAGCCGCCCTGGACGTGCTGCTCGCCCCTTGCCTGGAAGGCGAGGACCTCGGTCTGATGTCGGATGCCGGCTGTCCCGGCGTGGCCGACCCGGGAGCAGCGCTGGTCGCCCGGGCGCATCGACGCGGCATCGCCGTAGTCCCCCTCGCCGGCCCCTCGGCCATCCTGCTCGCGCTCATGGGCAGCGGCCTCGACGGCCAGCGTTTCGCCTTCCACGGCTACCTGCCGATCCCGCCGTCAGAGCGCGCCGCTGCCATCGCCGCGCTGGAAGCAGAATCCCGCGCCCGGAGGCAGAGCCAGTTCTTCATCGAAACGCCGTATCGCAACGAGCGCATGCTCGAAACCCTGGCGCAGGTGCTGGTGCCGACGACGCTGCTGTGCGTGGCCTGCCACCTCACCCAGCCGGATCAGTGGATCCGCACCGCCCCCGTCGCGCGCTGGCGCGCCGAGCCTTTACCGACGCTGGGCAAGCGCCCGACCGTCTTCGGCTTCCTCGCCCAGCAATAGCGGCGCGAGCGCACGCGGCGCATCCACCACCGACAACGGCCGCAGCGCCGCGAGCGCCTCGCGCGGATGCGCTCCGTAGGCCACGCCGATGCCGGCCGTCCCCGCCGCCTGGGCCATGAGCAGGTCGTGCGTCGTATCGCCGATCATCACCGCCCGCTCGGGCGGCACGGCGAATTCCTCCAGCAGCTCCTGCAGCATCTGCGGATGCGGCTTGGAATGGCACTCATCGGCCGTGCGCGAGGCCATCACGTAGCGGCGCAGGCCCGAATGATCGAGCGCCCGCTCCAGCCCCAGCCGGCTCTTGCCGGTGGCCACCGCCACGTAGCGCCCGGCGGCCACGAGTCGCGCAAGGAGCTCCTCGACGCCGGGAAAGAGGGCGAGCTCGCCGTCATGCGACAAGTAATGGTGGCGGTAGCGCGCCGCCATCTCCGGATAGCGCTGCGGCGGCAACTCCGGCAGCGCCTGGCGCAAGGCATCGGCCAGCCCCAGGCCGATCACGTGGCGCGCCCGCTCGGCCGGTGGCGGCGCAATCCCCAGCTCCTCGGCGGCGCGCTGCATCGCCCGGACGATGGCCGCCGTCGAATCCATCAGCGTGCCGTCCCAATCGAACACCACCAGCTCGAATGCGCTCACCCTTCCTCCCCCGGCCCCAGACCGGCCAAGAATTCCCCCAACTCCGGTGGCAGCGGCGCCTCCAGTTCGAGACGCAGCCCCGAGCGCGGATGCACGAAAGCAAGAAATGCCGCGTGCAGGAACATGCGATCGAATCCCGCTCGCGCCAACGCCTTGTTGGCGGCGAAACGGCCGTACTTCTCGTCGCCCACCAGCGGATGCCCCAGATGCGCCATATGCACGCGAATCTGATGCGTGCGCCCCGTCTTCAGTTCCACTTCGACCAGGGTATAACCCGCCTGCGGCCAGCGCCGCAGACGCCGCACGATGCTGTGCGCGACCTTCCCCTCGGGGCTGACGCGCACGCGCCGCTCTCCTTCCGGCGTAAGGTACTTGAAGAGCGGCGCGCGTACGTGCTGCACGGGGTGCTCGACGAGGCCGTGGACCAAGGCGAGATAGCGCTTGCGCACTTGCCCGGCGCGCAAGGCATCCTGCAGCGCCTTCAGGGTCGAGCGGCGCTTGGCCACCATCAGCAGGCCGGAAGTCTCGCGATCGAGCCGATGTACCAGCTCGAGCAGCGACGCCCCGGGTCGCTCGGCGCGCAAGCGTTCGATCACCCCGAACGCGACGCCGGAGCCGCCATGCACCGCCAGCCCCGCCGGTTTGTCGAGCACGATCAGGTCTTCGTCTTCATAGACCACCGGCAGCGGCGGCCCGGCGGGAATCGCCGGACGCACGGGCGCCTCGGCCACGCGCACTGGCGGCACCCGCACCCGCTGCCCTTGCGCCAGGCGCGTCTGCGCCTGTGCCCGACGCCCGTCGACGCGCACCTCGCCGCTGCGGATGATGCGATAGACATGGCTCTTCGGCACCCCCTTGAGGTGGCGCAAGAGGTAGTTGTCCAGGCGCTGTCCTGCGCCCGCCTCGTCGACGCACCACTCCTGCGCCGCGGGAGAAATTTTGCGTTCCATCATCTTCCCGAATATACTATCGCTTCGATTCACGGTCGAGTCGTCGTGCAACGTCCACCCGGAGTGGACCGACTTCGAGCGGTCGAGCCCGTCGAGAAGACGCCGTGCTCCCGCCCGACCGGAATCGAACAACCCCTCCGACCCGGCGCCCGTCTTTTCGGCGCCGCGTTGGATGAACCGGCGGAACACCAGGCTCGCCCGGCCTTATCGACTTTTTTCTCAACTTGAACGGCTCGGGCGGACACGAACAGGAATGCAGTCCGCCGCACCCCGAACGGTGCGGCAGAACCGAAGAGATGATCGACGACATGGTGCCACCGAATCCAGGCCCCACGCCTCCCGCACTGCACGGCGCAGTCCCTTGCCCCGTGCGGCCTCAACGGCCGCCGCGGAACGGCGCCTCCGCGCGCTGACGTCGACCCTCACCGGGCCGCTGCCCGTTCGCGTCCGCCCGCAGCGCGGGAGTGACGACACGATGAAACGCATGCTCTTCAACGCGACGCAGCCAGAGGAACTGCGCGTCGCCATCGTCGACGGCCAGAAGCTGATCGATTTCGACATCGAAGGATCCGGCCGCGAACAGCGCAAAGGCAACATCTACAAGGCGGTGATCACCCGCATCGAGCCCAGCCTCGAGGCGGTGTTCGTCGATTACGGCGAGGATCGCCACGGCTTTCTTCCCTTCAAGGAAGTCGCCCGCACCTACTGGAAGAGCACCGAGGCCAACGGCCGCACCCGGGTGCAGGACGCGCTCTCGGTCGGGCAAGAGCTCATCGTCCAGGTGGAAAAAGACGAGCGTGGCAACAAGGGGGCGGCGCTCACCACCTACATCTCGCTCGCCGGCCGCTACCTCGTACTCATGCCCAACAACCCGCGCGGCGGGGGCGTGTCGCGGCGCATCGACGGCGAGGAGCGCGCCGAGCTCAAAGCCCTGCTCGAGGAGCTCGACGTCCCCGAAGGCATGAGCCTGATCGCCCGCACTGCCGCCATCGGCCGCACGCGCGAAGAACTGCAGTGGGACCTCAACTACCTCCTCAAGCTGTGGCGTGCGATCGAAGACGCCGCCGCCTCGCAATCCGGCCCCTTCCTCATCTACCAGGAAAGCGCCCTGGTGATTCGGGCGATCCGCGACTACTTCCAGCCCGACATCGGCGAGATCCTCTGCGACACCGACGACATCTACGAGCAGGCGCGCCAATTCATGGCCCACGTCATGCCCGACTGCGTGCCGCGCGTCAAACGCTACCAGGACGACGTCCCCCTCTTCTCCCGCTTCCAGATCGAGCACCAGATCGAGACGGCCTATTCGCGCCAGGTGAATCTGCCGAGCGGCGGGGCCATCGTCATCGACCACACCGAAGCGCTGGTCGCCATCGACGTCAACTCCGGTCGCGCCACGAAAGGGGCCGACATCGAAGAGACGGCCTTCAAGACCAACCTGGAGGCAGCCGACGAAATCGCGCGGCAACTGCGCCTGCGCGACCTCGGCGGGCTCATCGTCATCGACTTCATCGACATGGAGTCGGCCAAGAACCAGCGCGAGGTCGAGAACCGCCTCAAGGATTCCATCAAGCACGACCGCGCCCGCGTACAGCTGGGCAAGATCAGCAAGTTCGGTCTGCTGGAACTCTCGCGCCAGCGGCTGCGTCCGGCGCTCGCCGAAACGAGCTACATCACCTGCCCGCGCTGCACCGGCACCGGCCACATCCGCAGCACCGAATCGGCCGCGCTGCACATCCTGCGGCTGATCGAGGAAGAGGCGATCAAGGAGAACACCGCTGCCGTCTACACCCAGGTTCCGGTCGACGTCGCCACCTATCTCCTCAACGAGAAGCGCGTCGACGTCGCCCGCATCGAAGCGCGGCACAAGGTGCGTATCGTCGTCATCCCCAACCGCCACCTGGAAACTCCGGCCTACGAGGTGGTGCGCCTGCGCCACGACCAGCTCGACACGCACGACGTCACCCTGGTGAGCTACGAGCTGGCCACCCCGCCCGCCCCCGAATCCAGCCGTGTCACCGAGCTCACCGAGAAACCCGCCCGACGCCAGGAAGCGGCCGTCAAGGGCATCACCCCCGAAACGCCGCCCCCTTCGCCGAGCGCACCGGCCCCCACGCCGACCCCCGCGCCTGCCGCCGAAGCCGCTGCGGCCAAACCGGCAGCCCCGGCTCCCTTGGTGCAGCGCCTCAAGTCCTGGCTGCGCAGCCTCATGGGCCCAGGCGAGGGCGAAGCAGCCAAGGCCGAAGCGCCCATCCCAGCCCCCGCGGCAGCCGAATCCGCCGCCGAAGCGCCCCGACGCCCTGAAAGCCGGCGTCAACCGCGCCCGCCCCGTAGCGCCGAAGGATCCCGCCGCAGCGAGCGGCCGCCGCGCGAACCGGGCCGGCGCCGTGAAGAAGCGACGGAACGCCGCAGCGAGCGTACGCCCGTCGAAGCGCCTCTTCCGAGCCCCGTTCCCGAAGCCCTGCCCGGCGCACCGCAAGCGCCCCGGACGCCCGTCTCCGCCCCTAGCGCCGAGCCCACGCCGTCGCCTGCCGTGGAGGAAACCGGAGAAACGCTGGAACTGGTCTTGCCAGCGGCCGGCGAGGACACCACGTCCGAGACCGTTGCCAAACGCCGCCGCCGCTCGCGCTCACGCCGCAAGGCCGTGGGTGAATCGGCAGAGGTGATCGAATCCGCCGAAACCGAAGAAACGGCGCAGGCCGAGGCCGAACCCGCTGCGAGCGATGAGGACGCCCAGGCCGTCGAGGCCCAGCCGCCGCGCAGGTCCGCGAAAAAGCGCGATGACGCCGCCGCGCCTCTGCCCGAAGCGTCATCCGCCGCCCCCGCGCCGGAAAACCTGCCCACCCTCGTGCCACCGCAACTCCCCGCGCCGGCAGTGGGGCAGGAGAGCGCGGGCACGGCCGTCGAGCCCGAAGCCCTCCCCACCACGGCCACGGCCGCTCCCGCCAGCCAGGCCGAGATCGCCACGCCGCAGGGCGAACCCGAGGCCCCCTCACGGAGTGCCCCGTTCGACGGGACGGCGACTGAAATCACCGAACCGCTCAGCGCTCTGACCCCCGCGCCGATGCCGTCCCCAAGCGCTCCGGCCACCGAGGCGGCGCCCGTCGAGCAGACGCCACCCAGCCGCACG
>NZ_JSYB01000066.1:0-3695 GCF_054823945.1 Tepidiphilus sp. HLB4
CACTTTTGCGTACGTTTTTGAGAGCAGAGCGAATGGATCGGATCGAGTTGTTGCGTCCCGCCGACTGGCATCTGCATGTGCGGCAGGGCGAAGCGATGCGCGCGGTGGTGCCGGCGAGCGCGGCGGTGTTCGCTCAGGCGCTCGTCATGCCAAATCTCAAGCCGCCGGTGACGACGACCGCCGCGGCGCTTGCCTACCGCGAGGAGATCCTGGCGGCGGCGCGATCGGCCGGGGGGCGGGCGGCGTCCTTCGTGCCGTGGATGACACTCTATCTCACCGAGGCGACGGCGCCGCAGGAGATCGACCGGGCGGTGGATAGTGGGGCGGTGCTCGCGGCCAAGCTCTATCCGGCCGGGGCGACCACGAACTCCGATGCTGGCGTGCGCCGCATCGAGCGAATCTATCCCGTGCTCGAACGGATGCAGGAGCGCGGCCTGGTGCTGTGCGTACATGGCGAAGTGGTCGATCCCGAAGTGGACATCTTCGATCGCGAGGCGGTGTTCGTCGAACGGGTGCTCGCGCCGCTGGTGGCGCGTTTCCCCGGCTTGAAAGTGGTGCTGGAGCACGTGACGACCGCCGAAGGGGCGGCCTTCGTGCGCGAGGCGCCCGAGACGGTGGCCACTACCCTCACCGCGCATCATCTGCGCTACGAGCGCAACGCCATGCTCGCCGGCGGCATCCGGCCGCATTTCTACTGCCTGCCGATCCTCAAGCGTGAGCGCCACCGCCGGGCGCTGGTGGAAGCGGCCACGAGCGGTTCGCCCAAATTCTTCCTCGGCACCGACTCGGCGCCGCATCCGCGCGGGGCGAAGGAATCGGCCTGCGGCTGTGCCGGCTGCTACACCGCGCCGCTCGCGCTGCCGCTCTACGCCGAGGTGTTCGAGGCGGCCGGCGCCCTCGACCGACTCGAAGGGTTCGCCTCGCGCTTCGGCGCCCGCTTCTACGGCGTGCCGGAGAGCACGGAGCGCATCGCTCTGGTGCGGCGGCCGTGGACGGTGCCGGCTGCAGTACCCTTGGGCGAGGGCGAGGAGGTGGTGCCTCTGCGCGCCGGCGAGACGATGGGCTGGGTGGTTGAGTGAGGAGAGGGCGATGCGCTGGAGGAGAGGGGCGATCGCGGCGCTATGCGCCTTGGGCTTGGCCGCTTGCGAGGATGCGGCGATCAGTTACCGCATCGAGGGGATGAATCATGCGCTGGTGCTCGAGCGCCAGCAGTCCTTCCCCTGGAGCGAGGTGAAGCAGGCGGTGGTCGTCTCGCGCCTGCCGAAGTGTCAGCGAAAGTATCCGATCGAGTCCGATCGCGCCGAGATGACGCCGATGAAGGTTTATGAGGCGGGAGACCTGCTGTGGGCGCTCGAGCAGGGCGGGCGCTGGTACCTCGCCTCGACCGAGGATTGCCGCCTGCAACCTTGGGACAAGCCCGACCCGCAGGCGCTGGGGCCTGTGGTGGGGACTTTTCTGCACCGTGATGGCGTCCTCGTCTTCGAGACGGCGCCCAAATCTGCCCCATAAGGAACTTCCGCCGCGCCGTGCGGTATCATGTAGCGGGAAGTCCGCCCGGCAGTCGCTGCGCGCCGCAAGGCGCGGAGAGGAAAGTCCGGGCTCCACAGAGCAGGATGCCGGCTAACGGCCGGGCGCCGCGAGGCGACGGAAAGTGCCACAGAGAACAGACCGCCGATGGCCCGCGAGGGCTCAGGCAAGGGTGAAACGGTGGCCGGGGAGACCCGGCGCGGGGGCGATCCCTGCGGGTAAGAGCCCACCGCGTCTCCGGTAACGGAGGCGGCACGGTAAACCCCATCCGGAGCAAGGCCGAATAGGGGAGCGATGGCGTGGCTCGCGCCGCTCCCGGGTTGGCCGCTCGAGCCCGTCGGCAACGGCGGGCCTAGAGGAATGACTGCCCCGCATCGCACGATGCGCGACAGAACCCGGCTTAAGCGGCGGGCTTCCCTTCTTTACATTTGCTTACAAAGCATGCCGCGCCCGTTGCCGTGGCGCAAGACCGATCGATTCTCTTTTGTCATGCTGAAACGGAGGGGCATTCCCTTGCCCGTCCGGCTGTTGTTTTCGCTTCCTGTTCGCTTCCATTCATTCGTCTTGCCGGCCTGCCCGGAATGCGGCAGTGAGGTTTTTTTGCGGCCGTGGGATTTCGTGGGAAAAAGTGGCAAAATGTGGGTGTTGCGGCCAGAGGCGACGGCGATGTTCCAGGGGGCGGTCACGCTCAGTCTCGATGCGAAAGGACGGATCGTCGTTCCGGCGCGTTTTCGCGCGGCCCTGGCGCCCGAAGATCGCCCCGTGGTGCTGACGGCGCATCCGCACAAGTGTCTGCTGGTCTATCCCGAAGCGGTGTGGGCGCCCATCCGCGAGCGCATCGTGGCCCTGCCTGGGCTCGATCCGCGCACCGCGGCCTTGAAGCGCCTGCTGGTGGGGTTTGCTCAGGAAGAGGAGCTCGATGCCTCCGGACGGGTGTCGGTGGCCGCTTCCCTGCGGCAGTGGGCGGGGCTGGAGAAGAACGTGTGGCTGGTGGGTCAAGGCACGCATTTCGAGTTGTGGTCCGAAGCGGGGTGGCAGGCGCAGCAGCAGGCGATGCTGGCGCTCTCGGCCGAGGATCTGGCCGGGACGTTCGAGGGCGTGGTGCTGTGAGCGAAGCGCACGTTTCCGTGCTGCTCGAAGAGGCGATCGAGGCGCTCGCACCGCGCCCCGACGGCATCTATGTCGATGGCACCTTTGGGCGCGGCGGGCATAGCCGCGCGTTGTTGCAGCGCCTGGGGCCGCAAGGGCGGGTGATCGCCTTCGATCGTGACCCGGAGGCGATCGCGCACGGCCGCGCCTGGAACGAGCCGCGCCTTACTCTGGTGCATGCGCCGTTCTCGCGCCTGGGGGCCGAGCTCGACGCGCTGGGGGTGGCGCAGGTCGACGGCATCCTGCTCGATCTGGGGGTTTCCTCGCCGCAGCTCGATGCGCCCGAGCGCGGCATGAGTTTCCGCTTCGATGCGCCGCTCGACATGCGCATGGATCCGACGAGCGGCGAACCCGTATCGAGCTGGCTCGCGCGCGCGAGCCGTGAAGAGATCAGGGAGGTGATAAAAAATTATGGCGAAGAACGGTTTGCTGATGCGATTGCAAAGGCGATTGTTGCTGCGCGCGCAAGGGCGCCTATCGAGCGCACAGGACGACTTGCCGAGCTCGTGGCGCAGGCGGTGCGTACGCGCGAGCCGGGGCAGCACCCTGCGACGCGCACCTTTCAGGCTCTTCGGATTTTCGTCAATCGCGAGCTCGAAGAGCTCTCGCTGACCCTGCCGCAGGCGATGGCGCGTCTGCGCCCCGGCGCGCGGCTGGTGGTGATCAGTTTCCATTCGCTCGAAGACCGGATCGTGAAGCATTTCATGCGTGAGCACTCTTTCCCGCCGCCGCTGCCGCCGGGCCTGGCGGTGCGCGAGGCCGAGCGCCCGGTGCCGCCGCTACGGTGGGTGGTGCGCAAGCTGCGGCCTTCCGCAGAAGAATGCGCCCGCAACCGCCGTGCTCGCAGCGCGGTGATGCGGGTGGCGGAGCGGCGCTCATGACGCGCTTCGAGGCGATGCTCGTCGGTCTGGTGGTGGCGAGCGGCGTGATGCTGGTGCAGGCCAAGCACGAGGCGAGGCTGCGCTATCTGGCGCTGGAGATGCAGACGCGGCGAGGCGAGCGGCTCGACGTGGAGTGGC
>NZ_JSYB01000067.1:0-50869 GCF_054823945.1 Tepidiphilus sp. HLB4
AAACACGTGCTCGACCCGCGCACGCACGCGAGCAATGCGCCTGTTGCGCGCTTTCTGGCGCTTGGGCAGTGGCCGTTGGGGCTTGGCCTTGCGCTGGATCTGCGACCGGTAGCCTTTGGCCAGATCGTGGTGCGATCCGGAACCGTGCGCGAGTGCTCCAGCCCACAGAAGCGCTTGAAGCGCATCCGATCGAGGAGCTGGAACTCCATCTGTTCGTCCGAGAGCCCATAGAGGCGCTTCAACACGACGATGCGCCCCATCGTCTCGATCGGATAGGGCGGCCGTCCGCCTTTGGGCTGATCCTTCGAGGGAAAAATCTTCTCCACTTCCGCCGCCAGCGCCGCAAAGTCGATCACCGAGTCCATCTCCTGCAGGGGATCGCCCAAGCGATCGAGCTTGGCGCGATGTTCTTCTGCGGCAAAGAGGTCGGGCTGGATCGCGGTGCGGCGCGCCATGGTTCGGGCTCCTCTCGAATCAGGACAGAGGATTTTTATCAGAGACCGGGGGTGGAGGGGTTTTTCGAGATGCCCTGTATATCGAGGCAAGGGGAAACCCTGCAGTACTTTAGCCAAATGGATACGGTTAATCGAATTTATTCTTTCGAAGAATAACCTACCAACCCCCGCCCCGTTGAACCGCCTATACCCCTTCGCTACCATCCTCTTCATCTCACCGGAGGATGGACGATGCGTTCCTGGCGTTTTCTTGCCGCCTTGGCGGCCTTGCTGACACTGGTCGCGGCCGGCCCGGCGCGGGCCGAGACGAGTCTGCTCAATGTCTCTTACGACGTCTCGCGCGAGCTCTATAAAGAGATCAACCCGCTCTTCGCTGCTTCGTGGCAGGCGAGCAAGGGGGAGGCGGTGACGATCCGTCAGTCGCATGGCGGCTCGTCCAAGCAGGCGCTTGCCGTGGCGGCGGGGCTGGAGGCGGACGTGGTGACCATGAACCAGGCGTCCGACCTCGAGTTCTTGGCCGAGCGCGGGTTCGTCGCGCCCGACTGGCGCTCGCGCTTTCCGCACGGGGCGGCGCCTTACACCAGCACCATGGTCTTCCTCGTGCGCCGGGGCAATCCCAAGGCCATCCGCGATTGGGACGATCTCGTGCGCGAGGGGGTGCAGGTGATCGTGCCCAATCCCAAGGTGACGGGCAACGGCCGCTATACCTATCTCGCGGCCTGGGGCTACGCCCGGCAGAAGACGGGCTCGGACGAGGGGGCGCGCGCCTTCGTCGCCACGCTCTTTCGCAACGTGCCGGTGCTCGACGGCGGCGGGCGCGGGGCGACCACCACGTTTACCCAGCGCGGGGTGGGCGACGTGCTCGTCACCTTCGAGAACGAGGCTCGCCTGATCGCGCAGGAGCTGGGCGGCAAGGAGTTCGAGATCGTCTATCCGTCCGTCTCCATCGAGGCGCCGGCGCCGGTGGCGGTGGTGGAGCCGGTGGTGGCCAAACGCGGCACGGCGGAGGTGGCGCGCGCTTATTTGCAGTTTCTCTTCAGCGAGCCGGCGCAGGAGGTGATGGCCAAGCACTACTTCCGCCCCAGTGACCCCCAGGTGCGCCAGCGTCACGCGGCGCGTTTCCCCGCGGTGCGCACCTTCACCGTGGAAGAAGTCTTCGGCGGCTGGGCGGCGGTGCAGCGCACGCACTTCGCCGATGGCGGCGTGCTCGACCAGATCCTCGGGCAGAAATGATGGCTGCGCACACGGGCGTGCTGCCGGGTTTCCGCCTCACGCTGGGCTATACGCTGCTCTACCTCTCGCTCATCGTGCTGCTGCCGGTGGCGGCGGTGTTCGGCAAAACGCTGGAGCTGGGCTGGGGCGAGTTCGTGGGCGTGGTGAGCAACCCGCGGGTGCTCGCCGCCTACCGGCTTTCTTTCGGGGCGGCGCTCGCGGCGGCGGCGATCGATGCCGTCTTCGGCCTGCTGCTCGCCTGGGTGCTGGTGCGCTACTCCTTTCCCGGCAAGCGCCTGGTCGACGCTCTCATCGACCTGCCGTTTGCGCTACCCACGGCGGTGGCCGGCATCGCGCTCACCGCGCTCTACGCGCCCAACGGCTGGTTGGGCGGGTGGCTTGCCGCGCTCGGGGTCAAGGTCGCGTTCACGCCGCTGGGCATTCTCGTGGCGCTCGTCTTCATCGGCATTCCTTTCGTGGTGCGCACGGTGCAGCCGGTGTTGGAGGAATTCGAGCCGGAATTCGAGGAGGCGGCCGCGAGCCTGGGGGCGAGCCGCTGGCAGGTGTTCCGCCACGTGATCCTGCCGCACGTGCTGCCGGCCACCGTCACCGGGTTTGCGCTCGCCTTCGCCCGTGCCGTGGGGGAGTACGGCTCGGTGATCTTCATCGCCGGGAACATCCCTTTCGTCTCGGAGATCGCGCCGCTGCTCATCATCGGCCGGCTCGAACAGTACGACGAGGCGGGGGCCACCGCCATCGCCACCGTGATGCTGGCCACCTCTTTTGCCTTGTTGCTCGTCATCAACGCCCTGCAAGCCTGGGCCGCCCGCCGCGGCGGCAAGGAGCAATGAAATGGACGCCGCTGCCGCGCTGCCTGCCCTCGAACTGCCTGCCCGCCGTGCCGCCCTGCGGCCGGTCACGGCCGAGCCCGCGTGGGTACGCCGCGCCCTGATCGCGCTCGCGCTCGCCTTCTTCGGTCTCTTTCTGCTGCTGCCGCTTGCGGCCGTCTTCGTCGAGGCGCTGCGCAAGGGCTGGGCGGTGTATCTGGCCGCACTCGTCGAGCCCGACGCGCTTGCGGCGTTGAAGCTGACGCTCCTTGCCGCCGCCGTCGCCGTGCCGCTCAATCTCGTCTTCGGGGTGGCGGCTGCCTGGGCGATCGCGAAATTCTCCTTCCGCGGCAAGGCGCTGCTGCTCACCCTGATCGATCTCCCCTTCTCGGTCTCGCCGGTGGTGGCAGGGCTGGGGCTGGTGCTGCTCTTTGGCAGTTCCGGCTGGTTCGGCGCGTGGCTCGCGGCGCACGAGGTGAAGATCCTTTTCGCCGTTCCCGGCATCGTGCTCGCCACCGTCTTCGTCACCTTCCCCTTCGTGGCGCGCGAGCTCGTGCCGCTCATGCAGGCGCAGGGGCGCGAGGAAGAAGAGGCGGCGGTGGTGCTGGGCGCGAGCGGCTGGCGCACTTTCTGGCACGTGACGTTACCCAACGTCAAATGGGGCCTGCTCTACGGCGTGATCCTCACCAACGCCCGCGCCATGGGCGAATTCGGCGCGGTGAGCGTCGTCTCCGGCCACATCCGCGGCCAGACCACCACCCTGCCGCTGCACGTCGAGATCCTCTACAACGAATACCAGTTCTCGGCGGCGTTCGCCGTCGCCTCGCTCCTGGCGCTGCTCGCCCTGGTGACCCTGGTCGTCAAGCACGCCATCGAGCGTCGCGGCGATTTTGCCGCCCTGCGCCGTGGGAGCCGCACATGAGCATCGAAGTCCGACACATCTGCAAGCGCTTCGGCGCCTTTACTGCGCTGGCCGACGTCTCGCTCGCCTTCCCCGACGGCGAGCTCGTGGCGTTGCTGGGCCCTTCGGGCTGCGGCAAGACCACGCTCCTGCGCGTGATCGCCGGCTTGGAGCAGCCGGACTCGGGGCAGGTGCTCTTCGATGGCGAGGACGCCTCCGACACCCACGTGCGCGAACGCCGCGTCGGTTTCGTCTTCCAGCACTATGCGCTCTTCCGCCACATGAGCGTGTTCGACAACGTGGCGTTTGGCCTGCGCATGAAACCGCGGCGCGAGCGCCCGGGCGAGGCCGAGATCCGCCGCCGCGTGATGGCGCTGCTCGAACTGGTGCAACTGGACTGGATCGCCGATCGCTTCCCCTCGCAGCTCTCCGGCGGGCAGCGCCAGCGCATCGCGCTCGCCCGGGCGCTGGCGGTCGAACCCAAGGTGCTGCTGCTCGACGAGCCGTTCGGGGCGCTCGACGCCAAGGTGCGCAAGGAGCTGCGCCGCTGGCTGCGGCGCCTGCACGACGAGCTGCACGTCACCTCGATTTTCGTCACCCACGACCAGGAAGAGGCGCTGGAGGTGGCCGACCGCGTGGTGCTGATGCATCGCGGCCGCGTCGAACAGGTGGGAACGCCGGAGGCGGTCTATCACCATCCCGCCACGCCCTTCGTCTACGACTTCCTCGGTTCGGTCAACCGCTTCGAGGGGCGGCTGGAAGCAACGGGGCTGCGGGTGGGCGAGTCGCTGCTGCCGCACGAGGCACCGCTTCCCGCCGGTGAGGAAGTGGTCGCCTTCGCCCGGCCTTTCGAGCTCGACATCGTTCCGGCCGAGTCGGGGCAGGGCGTGCCGGCGCGCGTGGCCCGAATCCTGGCCTTCGGGGCGAGCGCCCGGGTGGAACTGGACGGGGAGGGCGAGCCCGCGCGCCGCTTCGAGGTCGAGCTGCCGCGCGAGCGCTGCGCCGCCTTGGCGCTTTCCCCCGGCCAGCCGGTGCGGCTCGTGCCGGCCCGGCTGCGGGTGTTCGCCGTACGCGCTGAGCCCTAGCCGATCTTGAACCGGCCTACCGCCTGGCGCAGCGTCTGCATCGCGTCTTCGATGAGTTTCACGGCGGCGGTGGCGCGGTTGACCGTCTGATGGTTCTTGTCGGCCATCTGCACGATGGTCTCGACGTTGCGGGCCACCTGGTTGCTGGCCACCGACTGTTCCTTGAGCGCGTCGGAGATGTGGCTGGCGTAGTCGATGACGCGCCCCGAGCCCTCGGCGATGCGCTCGATCGACTCGCCCGCGGCGTTGGCGAGCTGCACCCCCTGTTCGACCTCGGCCACGCTGGTCTCCATTGCCGTCACTGCCTGCTTCGTGCCCTGCTGGATGTGGGCGATCATCTCGGTGATCTCCTGGGTCGACACGGTGGTGCGCTCGGCCAGTTTCCTCACCTCGTCGGCCACCACCGCGAAGCCGCGGCCGTATTCGCCGGCGCGCGCCGCTTCGATGGCGGCGTTCAAGGCGAGCAGGTTCGTCTGCTCGGCGATCGTCTCGATCACGTTGACGATGGAGGTGATCTCGGCGGAGTGTTTCTCCAGCTGGCCGATGTCCTTGGCCGCTTCGGTGACGCGATCGGCGATCTTCTTGATACTCTCGACCGTACGCTGCATCACCTCACCACCTTCCTTGGCGATGGCACCCGATTCGCGGGCCACGCTGCTCGCTTCCTCGGCGTTCTTCGCCACCTCGCCGATGCTCACCGTGAGCTCTTCCACCGCTGCGGCCATGGTGGAGGAGGCGTCGTTCTGTTCATTGACGGCGCGCTCCACGTCGCCGGCGACGGTGGCAAGCGTCGTGGCGGCCTCGGAGAGGTGATCGGTGTTGCGCCGGATCTCTCCCAGCATCTCGCGCAGCGATTGCTGCATCGTGGCCACCGCCTGTAGCATCCGGCCGATCTCGTCGCTACCCTCGACGCGCACCGGCGTGGTGAGATCCCCGGCAGCGGTGGCCTCGGCCGCCTGCAGCGCGATGGCGATGCGCCCTCCGATGCTGCGCGCGAGCGCCAGGGCGAACGTGATCGCCAGGGCGAAGGCCACCGCGCCGCTGCCGTATAGAACCCACTGCGTCTGGGCGGAGATCTCGTCCAACTCTTGGAGCCTTTGCTGCAGCAGACCGTGCCGTTCTTCAATGATTTGGGCAAAGGTGGCGCGAATCTCATCCATTTTGGCCTTGCCGCGCTCGCTGCGCACGAGCGCTTCCATCTCGGCAAACGAGGCCCTGCCGGCATTGATTTCTTGCCGCAGGGCGATCAGCGGCGTGAGCCCTTGCTGCTGCCACTCCTTGCCCATGGCTGCCAGCCGTTCGATCGCCGCGCGACGCTGCGGAGTTTTGGTGTTCGCCAAAGCTTCCTGGAATGCCTTCTGGAATTCCTGTTCGCCGATTTGGACCGGCTCGAGAAAACTCTCCTTGCCCGAGAGGGCGAAACCGCGTACGCCGGTCTCCATGTTGATGAGCGCCTCGCGCATGCGGGTGAGGGCAGTAATGACTCCGTGCGAGCGGTCGACTTCCTCGACGGCCTCCGCCATGAGCGACAGATTGTAAGAAGTGACGGTGATCACGACGGCGATCATCGCCGCCACGGCGCAGAACGAGGTGATGAGCTTGCTCTTTACGCTGAGAGACATGATTGGACCTCGGCTCGGAAGGATGGTTGCTGAACATTTTAGGGCAGGGCGAGGCGGATCGATGCGAAAAATGACGTGGTTTTTTCTGGCAAATCCGCGTTTTCATGATCCTGACACCACGACGGTGCTATGCTGATGGAAGTGTGAGGCCGCATGGTGCCGCTTCACCGTCGTGCAAGGAGAACTCTATGAAGAAGACCATGAAAGCCGCCGTGTTCGTCGCGCCGGGGCGCATCGAGCTGCAGGAGCGCCCGATTCCCGAGATCGGGCCCACCGATGCGCTGCTGCGCGTCACCACCACGACGATCTGCGGCACCGACGTGCACATCCTCAAGGGGGAATACCCCGTGCGGCCCGGCCTCATCATCGGTCATGAACCGGTGGGCATCATCGAGAAGCTCGGCAGCGCCGTCACCGGCTTCGAAGTCGGCCAGCGCGTCATCGCCGGGGCGATCACGCCCTGTGGGCAGTGCAACAGTTGCCTCGACGGCGTCTCCAGCCAGTGCGGCGGCAAGGTCATGGGCGGCTGGCAACTGGGCAACACCATCGACGGCTGCCAGGCCGAGTACGTGCGCATCCCCAACGCCCAGGCAAACCTCACTCCCGTTCCCGATGGCCTCACCGACGAAGAAGTGCTGATGTGCCCCGACATCATGAGCACGGGGTTTTCGGGGGCCGAGAGCGGCGAAGTGCGCATCGGCGACATCGTCGTCGTCTTCGCCCAGGGGCCCATCGGCCTGTGCGCCACTGCGGGAGCGAAGCTCAAGGGCGCCACCAAGATCATCGCCGTGGAAACGGTGCCGGAGCGCGCCGAGATCGCCCGTCGGCTCGGGGCCGACATCGTCATCGACTTCAAGCAGGTCGATCCGGTACAGAAGATCATGGAGATCACCAACGGGCGCGGCGTGGACGTGGCCATCGAGGCGCTGGGCACCCAGCGCACGTTCGAATCCTGCCTGCGCGCGCTCAAGCCGGGCGGCACGCTCTCGAGCCTGGGCGTGTATTCCGGCAAACTCGAACTGCCGCTCGATGCCTTCGCCGCCGGGCTGGGTAACCACAAGATCGTCACCACCCTGTGCCCCGGCGGCAAGGAGCGCATGCGTCGCCTGCTCGAAGTGGTCGCCAGCCGCCGCGTGGACCTCACGCCGCTCGTGACGCACCACTATAAGCTCGACGACATCGTGGCCGCTTACGACCTCTTCGCCAACCAGCGCGACGGCGTGCTGAAGGTCGCGATCAAGCCGTAATCCTGAGCGGGAGTCGGTCGCGCTGGAGTTTGGCGCGAGCCGTGCTCGCGTGGGTCCGGTGCTAGAATGAGAATCGTTCTGGCACCGGACCTTTTTCATGGCTTCGACCATGTCTTCCACGCCACCGCTCGAGCCCTGGCAGCATCCCTTCGAAGTCGATCCCCATGCCCGGCAGCGCATGCGCCGCACCGCGTGGGTGGTGGCGCTCACCTTCGTGACCATGCTCTTCGAGATCGCCTTCGGCTATCTCACCGGTTCGATGGCGCTCACCGCCGATGGTTGGCACATGGGCTCGCACGTGGCCGCGCTCGGCGTGGCGGTGTTCGCCTATCACTATGCCGAGCGGCATGCCGCCAACCCGCGCTTCACCTTCGGCACCGGCAAGGTGAGCGCGCTCGGCGGCTATACCAGCGCGCTGCTGCTTGCGCTCGTCGCCCTGGGGCTGGTGTGGGAGTCGGTCGAGCGGCTGCTTGCGCCGCGCACGATCGCCTACGACGAGGCGCTGCTGGTGGCGGTGATCGGACTCGTCGTGAACCTGGCGAGCGCCGTGATCCTTGGGGCGGGGCACGAGCATGACCACGGTCATGGACATGCGCACGGCCACGGGCATGAAGGGGATAATACGGCGCATGGGCACGAGCATGGTCGTGCGCCGAAGCAGCAGGGTGGGGCGACGGTCGCGGAGACGATCGGGCGCGCCCCGGTCGATCCGAACTACCGCGGCGCCTTCCTGCACGTGCTGGCCGATGCCTTCACCTCGGTGCTGGCGATCGCCGCGCTCGCTGCGGGGAAATGGGGGGGGTGGGCCTGGTTCGACCCCTTGATCGGCCTGGTCGGCGCCGCCGTCATCCTCTATTGGAGCGCGGGGCTTGCGCGCACGTCCATGCGCTCGCTGCTCGACGCGGAGGATTTCGGCGCGCTCGAGCACGAGATCGTCGATCGCCTGCAGCGCGACGGCCTCACCCGCGTCACCGATCTGCACGTCTGGCGCCTGGGACCGCAGACCTTCGCCTGCATCGTCACGCTCGATTCCTCGCAGCCGGAGAGCGCCCAGCAGTACAAGGAGCGGCTCAAAGACCTGTCGGCCCTGAGTCACCTGACCATCGAAGTCAATCGCACCCCGGCAGGGGAGGGTTGAGGAGCGGTACAACCTCGGCTTATCATCATGCGATCGCGCCGACGCCTTCCTTGAGCGTGAACCGACCTAAAACACCAAAGAGGAGCGAGACATGGAAACCCTAGACCGATTGCTCTCGACGTTGGCCAACTTCGTTTGGGGCGTGCCGATGCTGGTGTTGCTGGTGGGCACCGGCCTGTATCTCACCATCGTGCTGCGGGGCGTGCAGTTCCGCGCTTTGGGGCATGCTTTTCGCCTGATCTTCCACAAGGAGCCGAGCGCCGCGGGAGATATCAGCCATTTCGCCGCGCTCACCACGGCGCTTGCGGCCACCGTGGGTATCGGCAACATCGTCGGGGTGGCGACCGCCATCACCCTTGGTGGGCCGGGCGCGGTATTCTGGATGTGGGTGACGGGGCTGGTGGGCATGGCCACGAAGTATGCCGAGGCGGTACTGGCGGTGAAGTACCGCGAGCCGGGGGCGCTCGGCTACAAGGGCGGGCCGATGTATTACCTTACCAACGGTCTGGGGATGCGCTGGCTCGGCGTACTCTTTGCCGTCTTCACCGTGATCGCCTCCTTCGGCATCGGTAACATGACGCAGGTCAATGCGGTGTCGCAGCTGCTCGCCTCCACCGCCGGCATCCCAACCTGGGTCTCGGGCGGCGTGATGCTCTTTCTCACCGCGCTGGTGATCCTGGGCGGGGTGAAGAGCATCGGGCGCTTCACTGCCTGGCTCGTGCCCTTCATGATCTTTTTCTACTGCCTGGCGGCGATCGTCGTGCTCGTTTTGCAATGGGATCGACTGCTGCCGGCGCTCGAATCGATCTTCTACTACGCCTTCCACCCGCATGCGGCCGCGGGCGGCTTCGCTGGGGCAACGGTGGCGGCGGCGATGCGCTATGGCCTGGCGCGCGGCGTGTTCTCCAACGAATCAGGGCTGGGGTCGGCGCCGATCGCCGCGGCGGCAGCCAAGACCGACGATCCGGTGAAACAGGCCCTGGTGTCGATGACCCAGACCTTCATCGACACCCTGGTGGTGTGCACCATGACCGCGCTGGTGATCCTGACGGCGCCGCACTGGCTCGAAGGGGTTTCGCCGGCGGATCTGACGATGCGCAGTTTCGCGCACAACCTCGGCAGCGTCGGTGCCTGGGTGGTGATCATCGCCACCGTGCTCTTTGCCTATTCCACGGTGATCGGCTGGAGCTACTATGGCGAGAAAGCGTTCGAGTTCCTCTTCGGGCACAAGGCGATCCGCATCTACCGCACGGTGTTCGTGGCGGTGATCCTGGTGGGAGCCACGGTGAAGCTGGAGCTGGTGTGGAATTTCTCGGACGTGGCCAATGGCCTGATGGCGGTGCCCAACCTGGTGGCCTTGCTGCTGCTCGCCCGGGTGGTGAAGGCGGAGACGGAGCGATACTTTGGCCGGAAGGGTGGGCCGTCTTGAGCGATCAGAGTGAGCGAGGGCCGGGTCAATCGGGCTGCGAGGTCGCACAGGCGGCCACCACCCGGTTGCGCCCGGCCTGCTTGGCGCGATAGAGGGCGGCGTCGGCGCGCGCGAGGGCGACTTCGGGGGAGGGGTCTTCGGGCAGCAGTTCGCTGGCGCCGATGCTTACCGTCATGCGCAGTTCGGGGTGTTGGGGCACGCGGCAGTAGGAGGCCACGGCGTGGCGGATGCGCTCGGCGAGCAGAAGCGCGCCGGCAAGATCGGTGTGCGGCAGGAGCACGGCGAATTCTTCGCCGCCGACGCGGCCGGCGAGATCGGAGCTGCGCAGCGAATCGCGCAGGATCTCGGCAAAGGAGCGCAGCACGGCATCGCCTACGGCGTGCCCGTAGCGGTCGTTCACCGCTTTGAAGTGATCGAGATCGAGCATCAGGACGGCGCAACGGTCCCCTTTGCGGGCCACGCGTTCGCCGGCAAGCAGCAGGGCGGTGAAGAACCGGCGGCGATTGGCCAAGCCCGTGAGCGGATCGGTCTCGGCCTGGTGCCGAAGCTCTTCCTGCATGGCCTTGATCTGCGTGATGTCGGTGAAGACGACCACGGCGCCGCTTCCTGGCACGGGCGTGGCGGTGAGCAGCACGGGGATCAGGTGCCCATCACGGTGGTGGAAGTAGCTTTCCTTCCGTGCGATGATTTTGTTTTCCAGCATGGCACGGAGCACGGGGCATTCCTGGCGCGGATGGGGCGTGCCGTCGGGGTGCTGACCGTGGATCGTCTGATGGGCGTCGAGCCCGAGGACTTCGCTGGCGCGGTAGCCGAGGATACGCTCCGCCGCGGGGTTCCAGAAGACGATCGCACCGTCCGTGTCGATGCCGAAAATGCCTTCGCCGACGGCATCGAGCAGCGTCTTCAGGGTCTGCGCTCGCTCGGCGGCGATCCTCGAGGCTTCCTGGGCGCGGCGGATGGCGCGCTTGTACTCGGTGACGTCCATCACCAGGCCGACGAGGTAGCGTGCCCGGCCGTTTTCGTCGAACAGGGGGGTGATGGAGGCCGAGAACTCGCGCCAGCCGTGGGCGGTAGCCATCGCGGTCTCGGTGCGCAGGGTCCGTCCTTCCTCCAGACTGCGTCGGAGATTCTTTTCGATGTGTTCGGCGGTCTGCGGTGGAAAGAGCTCGCGGGGGCTCGCGCCGATCCAGCGCTCGGGCGACAGGCCGAACAGCTCGTAGAGCTTGGCGTTGCCAGTGCGGAAGCGGAATCCCTCGGGGGTGACCTCGGCCACGTAGCAGATTTCCTGGAGGTTATCGAGCACGGTGTGGTAGAGGACTTCCTGCTCGCGCAGCTTGCGCTCGGCCTCGACGCGCGCGGTGACGTCGGCGATGAAGCCGTACCACAGGGTGGATCCGTCGGGCTGGCGTTCGGGGGTGGCTTCGCCCTCGGCCCAGACGATGCGCCCGTCGGGGTGCACGTGCCGGTAGAGGAGCCGCCAGGGTTCGAGCGTGGCCACGGAATGGTCGGAGGTTTCCCTCATCGCCGCCTGGTCTTCGGGGTGCACCGAGGCAAAGAAGGGCGTGGCGTCTTCGCGCACCGCTTCCGGGTCGATGCCGCAGATGCGGCGCATGCCTTCGCTCGCGTAGGGGAAGGACATGTGATCGTCCGGTGTACGTTTGAAGATGTAGATGACGCCGGGCAGGTGGCGGGCGAGCTTGTCGAGCAGCGCCCTTTGCTCGGCTTCGCGGCTGACGTCGAGGAGTGCTCCGCTGAGAAACTGGGGCCGACCTTGTCCGTCGCGTACCAGGGTGACCTTGTCTTCCACCCAGACATAGTGGCCGTCGGCATGGCGCAGCCGGTAGCGGCGCAGGAGCGTGTCGTCGGGCCAGCGGCGGAAGTCGAGCGTGCGCTGCACCGCGTCGCGATCCTCGGGGTGGATGCGCTCCAGCCACCAATGCGGATCGGAACACGGTTCTACCGGTAGGTTGCCCAAGAGGTCCTTGACGTTCTCGCTGACGAAGAGGGGTTGAGTGGTGCCGTTGGCCGGAACTGCGTAGAGCACGGCGGGGCTCGCGCGCAGAAAACCGTCCAGGCGGGCGCGTTCTTCGTCCAGCGCTTCTCGCATCCGCCGCAGCTCGGTGACGTCCCGCTGAAAAGAGACCAGCACCGTTTCCCCGTCGAGCGTGATCGGCTGGATGATCTCGTCGGCCCAGTAGAGCGAACCGTCCTTGCGGCGGTTGAGGATGTCGTTGCGCCAGCGCTGCCCGGAGAGCACCGTTTGCCAGAGCGTGCGGTAGAACTCGAGGGGCATCTGGCCGGACTTGAGCAGGCGCGGCGTCTTGCCCACGATTTCCTCGCGTGCGTAGCCGGTGAGCCGGGTGAATTCGGCATTGACGTCGCGCACCACGCCGTTCGTATCGGCGATGAGGATGGCGTCGGGCGAGTGCTCGAAAAGGGGGCCGGCGAGCAGAGCGAGGGCAGTGTGCATGGGGGCTCACGGCAAGAAGCCGTTTGAATTATAAGGGGCGAACGGAGTATTTCGGTTGGCGTATGGCGGGCTTAAAGACCATTGACCTCAAGGTGTCATCGCCCATGGATCGACGAGGCGCAGACCCGGAATGCCAGAAAAATCGCGTACGTTGCGGCTTGCGAGCGTCGGGTCGCAACTGAGGGCGGTCGCCGCGATCTGGGCATCTTCTACGCTGATCGGACGTCCAGTGCGCAGGCGCACTGCCACGATTTCCGCATAGCGAATGGCGGCGGACTCATCGAAGGGAAGGCAGCGATCGGCAAAATTTTCTCGGAACATGCTCTGCGCAACGCTGTAGAGTGCTTGGCGCTTCCGGCCGTCTGGCAAAAGGGCGATGCCCAGTTCGATTTCGGCACGGACGGTGGCACAGAGGTAGACCTGGGAGGGCACTTGGCGATCGAGCCAGGCGAGCACCTGCGGCGCCGGGGTGGGGCGCATGAGTTCGGACAGGACATTGGTATCGAGCAGGATCATGCCGTCTCGTCTTGGAAGGGAGGCGGTCGCGGGGCCGTGCGGGGGGGGATGGGGAGACCGTCCACTCCGAGGTCGTGGAAGCGCTGAGCAATGCGCTGGCCAAGCCCTGGCGTTTCCTCTTCCAGCACGGCGCGACGCAGCAGACGCCGGGCTTCCTCTTCCACCGAAACGCCGTCTTGCGCGGCACGCCGTTTCAAGGCCGACTCTAGGGTTTCGTCGATCTGGGAGATCGTCAAGCTCGACATGGAAGGCTCCGCTACATGCATCATGCTTTTAGTGTAAGCATCGACCGGCCAGACGGCAAGAAGGTTCGCAGCTTGGGGCGCGGCGCTGCCCTGCGCGACGTGATCGGGAGATCGTCCTTGCGAGGCCGTGGAAGCGCCGGGCGATGCGCCGGCTTCGGGGGCTGCGCCGCAGCGATCACCTGCTGCGGTGTGCTGTCAAGCCCAGCGCCTCGGCAATCGCCAGCGTTGGCTCGGCCTGGTTCATGGTGTAGAAATGCAGCCCCGGGGCGCCGAGCTGGAGCAGGCGCTCGCACAGACGCACGACTACTTCGAGCCCGAAGGCGCGCACCGATTCGGCATCGTCGCCGTAGGCTTCCATCTTCTTGCGGATCCAGCGCGGGATCTCGGCGCCGCAGGCATCCGAAAATCGCGCGAGCCGCGCGAAACTGGTGATCGGCATGATGCCGGGCACGATGGGGGCGGTGACGCCGCGTTTTCCGGCTTCCTCGACGAAGTGGGCGTAAGCGTCGGGGTTGTAGAAGTACTGCGTGAGGGCGCAGTCGGCGCCGGCGCGCATCTTGCGGGCAAACGCGTCGAGGTCGGCCAGGGCGCTGGGGGCCTGCGGGTGATATTCGGGGTAGGCGGCGACGGCGATCCAGAAGTGATCGCCCGTTTCGGCGCGGATGAAGTCGACGAGCTCGCTCGCGTAGCGCAGCTCGCCGGGGTCGCGCACGCCGGAGGGGAGATCACCCCTGAGCGCCACGAGGCGGCGCACGCCGAGCGCCTGGTACTGTTGCAGGATCTCGCGGATCTGGGCGCGGGTGGCGCCGATGCAGGACAGATGCGGGGCGACGTCGAGCCCGGCGCGGTGCAGCCGCTCGACCACGGCGAAGGTGCGCTCGCGGGTGGAGCCGCCGGCACCGTAGGTGACGGAATGGTAGGCCGGGCGCAGGCGCTGGGTGAGGCGCCGGCGCGCCTCCTCGAGCTTGGCCTCCCCTTCGGGCGTTTGTGGGGGGAAGAATTCGACGGAGATCTCGAGCGGCGGCATCGGTCGCTCCTGGGGAGAGTGGTGGGATCAGGGGGCGCCGCCGTCGCACGCGACGGTCGGCGTCTACAGGCTCAGTAGCGGTAGTGTTCGGCCTTGTAGGGCCCGTCGAGGGGCACGCCGATGTAGGCTGCCTGCTCGGGCGTGAGCCGGGTGAGCTGGACGTTGAGGCGGGTGAGCTGCAGCCGGGCGACTTTCTCGTCGAGCTGTTTGGGCAGTCGATAGACGCCCACGGGGTAGCGCTCGGGGTGCGTGTAGAGTTCGATCTGCGCGAGCACCTGGTTGGCAAACGACGAGCTCATCACGAAACTGGGGTGCCCGGTGGCGCAGCCGAGGTTTACCAGCCGCCCTTCGGCGAGCAGGATGATGCGCTTGCCGTCGGGGAAGATGACGTGGTCGACCTGCGGCTTGATGTTCTCCCAGCGGTAGTGGCGCAGCGAATCGACGTCGATCTCGTTGTCGAAGTGGCCGATGTTGCACACGATCGCCTGGTCTTTCATGCGGCGCATGTGCTCGTGGGTGATGACGTGGTAGTTGCCGGTGGCGGTGACGAAAATGTCGGCCTTGTCGCAGGCTTCTTCCATGGTCACCACACGGTAGCCTTCCATCGCCGCCTGCAGGGCGCAGATGGGGTCGATCTCGGTGACCCACACTTCGGCGCGCAGCGCCCGCAGCGCCTGGGCCGAGCCCTTGCCCACGTCGCCGTAGCCGCAGACGACGGCGATCTTGCCGGCGATCATCACGTCGGTGGCGCGCTTGATGCCGTCGAGGAGCGATTCGCGGCAGCCGTAGAGGTTGTCGAACTTGGACTTGGTGACCGAGTCGTTGACGTTGATCGCCGGAAAGCGCAGTTCGCCGCGCTCCTGCATCTGGTAGAGGCGATGCACGCCGGTGGTGGTCTCTTCGGTGACGCCGCGGATCGCCGCAATGCGCCGCGAGTACCAGGAAGGGTCGCGTTCGAGCTGTGCGCGGATGCGGGCAAAGAGCGCTTTCTCCTCGATGCTCGTGGGGTGGTCGAGCACGCTCGGGTCGCGCTCGGCCTTGGTGCCCAGGTGCAGCAGGAGGGTGGCGTCGCCCCCGTCGTCGAGGATCATGTTGGCGTGGCCGCCGTCGGGCCACTCGAAGATGCGGTGGGTGTAGTCCCAGTATTCTTCCAGCGTCTCGCCTTTCTTGGCGAAGACGGGGATGCCTTCGGCGGCGATTGCCGCGGCGGCGTGATCCTGGGTGGAGAAGATGTTGCACGAGGCCCAGCGCACCTGCGCGCCCAGCGCCACCAGCGTCTCGATGAGCACGGCGGTTTGGATGGTCATGTGCAGGCTGCCGGCGATACGGGCGCCCGTGAGCGGTTTTTGCTCGGCGTATTCGCGGCGCAGCGCCATGAGCGCGGGCATCTCGCTCTCGGCGATGCGGATCTCCTTGCGGCCCCATTCGGCCAGCGAAAGATCGGCGACGACGTACTCGGAAATGGATGCGGCCTGGTTCATCGAAATGCTCCTATTCGGGAACGAGGCCGAGCGGATGCGCAGCTCACCTGCGTCTTCCGTCCGGCCGGAGAAGACGGGTGAGCGCCGTTGGATCTGAACCGAGCCTGGCCCGTGCGGGTTGCAGCGCTCCTCGGTTGGCGGGGATTATAGCAAAAGGGCGTAGCACCAAGGGCGGCCGGAGGTCCGGCCGCCCGCGGGGTGGGCGTTACAGCCCGGCGTCGGAGCGCAGCGCTTCGGCCTTGTCGAGCATCTCCCAGGTGAATTCGGGTTCCTCGCGGCCGAAGTGGCCGTAGACGGCGGTTTTGGAATAGATGGGACGCAGGAGGTCCAGCATTTCGATGATGGCGCGCGGGCGCAAGTCGAAGTGCTGGCGCACGAGGGCCTCGATCTTCTCGTCGGGGACCTTGCCGGTGCCGAAGGTCTCGACCATGAGGCTCACGGGACGGGCCACGCCGATGGCGTAGGCGATCTGCACTTCGCAGCGATCCGCCAGACCCGCGGCCACGATGTTCTTCGCCACGTAGCGGGCGGCGTAGGCCGCCGAGCGGTCGACCTTGGAAGGATCCTTGCCGCTGAACGCGCCGCCGCCGTGATGCGCCGCACCGCCATAGGTGTCGACGATGATCTTGCGCCCAGTGAGGCCGCAGTCGCCGTGCGGGCCGCCGACGACGAAGCGCCCGGTGGGATTGATGAGATATTTGATGTCGGGGGCGCGCAGCTGCGATGGGATGATGGGGTGGATGATCTCCTCGATCACCGCCTCGCGGATCTCGTCGTAGGTGATGTCGGGGTGGTGCTGGGTGGAGAGGACGACCGTCTCCACCTGGGTGGGCTTGCCGTCGACGTAGCGTACCGTGACTTGCGACTTGGCGTCGGGCCGCAGCCAGGGAAGCCTGCCATCCTTGCGCACTTCGGCCTGGCGCTGCATGAGGCGGTGGGCGTAGTAGATGGGCAGCGGCATGAGCACCGGGGTTTCCGTGCAGGCGTAGCCGAACATGAGGCCCTGGTCGCCGGCGCCTTGGTCGAGCGGATCGTCGAAAGCCTTGCCCACGCCCTGGGCGATGTCGGGCGATTGGCGGTTGATGGCGGTGAGGATGGCGCAGGACTTGTAGTCGAAGCCGATGTCGGAATCATCGTAGCCGATGCGGCGGATGACGTCCTGCGCGATCTCGCGGTAGTTGGGGTGTGCCTTGGTGGTGATCTCGCCGGAGATGACCACGAGCCCGGTGGAGACGAGGGTCTCGCAGGCGACGCGCCCGTGGGGGTCTTCGCCGAGGATGACGTCGAGCACGCCGTCGGAGATCTGGTCGGCGACCTTGTCCGGGTGCCCTTCCGAGACGGATTCGGAGGTGAAGAGGTATTCCTTGGCCATGCAATCGCTCCCTTCGATCCCCGTGAGGCGGCGTGCCGGCTCTGGGGATCAGGGGAGCGGGCGACGCTTTAGCGGTATTTCTTGTCCGAGCTTGTGAATCGATCTGCTGCGCGGCCCGATTGCGTCGTTGCGCGGTGCTCGCTCCTCGCCTATCTTCGCGATATGTCTCGTCGCTGCGCTCCGTGCGCCTCGCACTCGACCCGCTCGCGACGATTTCTTCACAAGCTCTCCGCCCCGCAAGTTGTCGGATTAACTCGGCGGATGAGCGATAATTATAAATCTTCTTCAAGGTAATGAGGAAATGTCCCGTCTGCTGGTTGCCTTGCTGTGGGTGTTGCATTGGCTGCCGCTGCCGCTGCTGGCGGCGCTCGGCCGCGGTTTCGGGGCGCTGCTCTTTCATCTGGCGCGCTCGCGGCGCCACGTGGCCGAGGTGAATCTGCGGCTGTGCTTTTCCGAATGGACGGAGGCCGAGCGGCGTGCCGTGCTGCGCGAGCACTTCCGCCTGCTGGGGCGCAGCATCCTGGAGCGGGGGATTTCCTGGTTTGCCCCGGCCGAGCGCATCCGGCGGCTGGTGCGGCTCGAGGGCAAGGAGCATCCGGATGGCGTGCGCGCCCAGGGACGACCGGTGATCCTGCTCGTGCCCCACTTTCTTGGGCTGGACATGGGCGGCACGCGCGTGGCGATGGAGTACGACGGGGTCTACGTCTATTCGCGCCCCAAAAGGGACCCGGTGGCCGATCGATGGCTCAACTGGGGGCGTTCCCGCTTCGGCGATCAGCTGCAGGTGGCGCGCCAGGACGGTATCCGACCGGTGGTGCGCGCTTTGCGCGCCGGTCGGCCGCTCTATTACCTGCCCGACCTGGATTACGGGCGCAAGGAGTCCGTCTTCGTGCCGTTCTTCGGTGTGCCGGCGGCCACGATCACGGGTCTGTCGCGCCTGGCGCGGCTCACCGGCGCGGCGGTGGTGCCCTGCGTCACCGAGATGCTGCCCGATGGAAAGGGCTACGTGACGCGCTTCGGCGAACCCTGGGCGGATTTCCCTTCCGAAGACGAAGTAGCCGACGCGGCACGCATGAACCGCTGGCTCGAAGGCGAGATCCGTCGCATGCCGGCGCAGTACCATTGGGTGCACCGGCGCTTCAAGACGCGGCCTCCGGGGGAGCCGCGGCTGTATTGAGGGGGGATGATGGACGAGACGCAGCATCTCGCGAACCGGCTGCGACGGGTGGCATTGTTCGCCTTGCTGGACGAGGAGGAGTTGGAAGCGCTGGCGCGGCGCTGCCGGCCAGTGCAGCTCGCGCGCGACGAGGTGCTGTTCTTGCGCGGCGAGCCGGCGCGCGGTTTTTACCTGGTGGAGCGCGGGCGCATCAAACTGTTTCTCGATTCTCCTTCGGGGGCGGAGAAGATCGTCGACACCGTCGGGCCGGGCGGGACCTTCGGCGAGGCGGTGATGTTTCTCGACCAACCGTATCCGGTGTCGACGGCGGCGCTCGGCGAGGCCGAGCTCGTCTTCGTGCCCAAGGAGGCGGTGGATGAATTGCTGGAGCGTCGGCCGGACTTTTGCCGTCGCATGCTCGCCGGCATGGCGATGCGGTTGCGCGTCATGGTGCGCGATATCGAGGCGTATTCGTTGCAGACGGCGGCCCAGCGGGTGATCGGCTATCTGCTGCAATCCTGCGAGCACGAGCGCGGGGAGGCAACGATCGAGCTGCCACTGCCGCGCTACGTGATCGCCTCGCGCCTCAACCTGACGCCGGAGACGCTGTCGCGCGTTTTCCACGAGCTCGCGCAGCAGGGAGTGTTGCGATCCGAAGGGCGTAGGGTGGTGGTGCCGGACGTGGGGCGGTTGAGGGATTATGGGGGGAGGGAAGAGCGGCGCTGAATGCGAGCGGTTTCACGGCCGGGTGAGCTCGGCGTAGAGCCGCGGCAGGCGGGCGGCGAGTTCGCCGAGGCGTTGCACGACGACGTGGCCATCATGGCCGAAGAGGTAGGGCAGAACATCGGCGGCTTCGCGGTCGATCGCGACGCAGAAGGGGCGGATACCGCGCCGGCGGCATTCGAAGAGGGCGCGCCGTGTGTCTTCGATGCCGTAGCGGCCGTCGTAGTGGTCGATGTCGTGCGGTTTGCCGTCGGTGAGCACGAGCAGCAGTTTTTGCCGCGAAGCCGTGGCGGCGAGCCGGTCGGCGGCGTGGCGGATGGCTGCGCCGAGGCGGGTGTAGTCGCCGGGGCGTAGCGCGAGGATGCGACCGCGCACGGCCGGCCCGTTGCGCTCGCCGAAATCTTTGAGTCGATGGTAACGCACGTGTGCGTGGCCGAGCGAGGAAAAGGCGGCCACGGCAAGGGCGTCGCCCGCCGCTTCGATCGCCTCGGTGAACACGAGCAGCGCGTCGCGGATCACATCGATGACGCGGTGCGCATCATCGGCGTGCGCGTCGGTAGACAGCGACACGTCGGCGAGCAGCAGGCAGGAGAGGTCGCGCGCCGTGCGCGGGGTGTCGATATAGCGCGGTTGCGCCGAGACGGGGCAGCCGGAGCGCAGTTCGGCGTGGCGACGGACCCAGTCGTCAAGATCGAGCGCGTCGCCCTCGGGCTGACCCGCCTGGGGCCGGCGCTCGCTGCGGATGCGTTCGAGTTCGGCGCGCAGTCGTTGCGTGAGCGGGCGAAGCTGTCCGGGCAAAGGGGCGGGCATCGCCTCGTCACGGGGCAGATCGATGCGGCAGTGATCGGGGCGGTACTGGCCGCGGCGATAATCCCATTCGGGCAGCAGGATTCCCTCCCTCAGCCTTTCATCGGCGTCTGCGGCGGGCGGGCGTTCCAGGTCCATGCGCACGCGGGAGGCGACGGGGTCGGAGTCCTCGGCGAGCGCCAGCCGTTCGAGCTGGGCGGCGGCACGTCCGGCTTCGTCCCCCTCGGCGTCTTCGAGCGAGCGGTCGACGCGCACGTATTCCGCCCAGCACAGCAGGCTCTCGGCGCGAAACGCGAGCAGCATGCCGTGCTGCGAGCCAGGGTCTTCCGTCGCCTCGGTCTGGATCGGGGCCGCGGCCGAAGAGGAAGCCCCGTCCTTGGCGGTAGGCGGGGGACGGCGCCGAGCCGCCGCGGCATCGGTCTCCTGAGGCATCAGCCACAGCATCACCGGCCGCGGCGGGCGCGGTGAGGCCGGAAAGGTGCGCACGCTGCCGGGAGCACGCAGGGCGGCGCGGATCGCTTCTTCCACGGCAGCGTCGACCGGAGGCAGCTGGTGCGGTAGGGGGCGAAGCGCGAGGCTTGCTGCGACGAGGCGATCATAGCGTTCCTGCCACGCAGGGTAGCGGGCGAGCGCCACGGCGGTGGCGCGCTGGTTGGCGAGCCACCACGGTTCGCCGTTGGGGACGAAATGGGCAGCGAGCAGGGCGAGCCAGAAATAGAGGTCGCGGTTGAGGGGGCGTTTGGGAAAATGGGCGATCGCGGCGGGAAGGCGCAGCTCGTCGGCGGTGAGATGGGGAAGTTCGGTAAGACGGCCGGTTCCGGCGAGCCGTTCGCGCCACGTACGCCGCCCTTCGTGGATACGGCGTTCGGCCACGGCGAATCTGCGTCCGGCCTCGCCGCCCACGCCGCGGAAGAATACCGACAGGGGGCGCCGTAAGGATTCGAGGCGGATTTCGGCCTGGGGGTGGTGCGCTTCGGCGAGGTGCCGCACCCAGCGATCCCACAGCGCTCCGGCCCAGGTCTCCATGGCTATTCGCCGAGCACGGTGCGCACCAGCTCTTCTAGCCCGGCGGTGACCTCGGCATCGTCGGACAGCGCCTCGACGAGCGCCGCGCGGCAGGCGGCGAGCACCGGCAGGCCGCCGCGGATCAGCAGGGCGGCATAAACGAGGAGCCGCGTCGAGGCCACTTCTTCGAGATCGACCCCGTCGAGCCGGCGGATGGCGTTACCCAGGGCGACGAGACGCCGCGCGAGTAAGGCGTCGCACCCCGTTTCTCGCTGCAGGATGCGGATTTCGCGCGCCTCGTCGGGAAAGCCGAAACGCAGCGCCACGAAACGTTGCCGGGTGGAGGGTTTGAGCCCTTTGAGGAAATTCTGGTAGCCGGGATTGTAGGAGACGACCAGCATGAATTCGGGCGGTGCGGCCAGCAGCTCGCCCGTGCGCTCGAGCGGCAGTGTGCGGCGGTGGTCGGCGAGCGGATGGATGACGACGGTGACGTCCTTGCGCGCCTCGACGATCTCGTCGAGATAGCAGATGCCGCCCTCGCGCACGGCGCGCGTGAGCGGCCCGTCCTGCCACACGGTCTGTCCGTTTTGCACGAGATGGCGTCCAACGAGGTCGGCGGCGGTCAGATCGTCGTGGCAGGCCACGGAGAAGAGCGGTAGGCCAAGGCGCGCCGCCATGTGGGTGACGAAGCGGGTCTTGCCCACGCCGGTGGGGCCTTTGATGAGCACGGGCAGGCGGTTGCGCCAGGCGTGTTCGAAGAGCTCGACCTCGTCGCTGGCCGGTTCATAGGCGGGAAGCGTCATGGCGTGGCTTTCGATGTGACAGTGGATTCAGCAAGGGCCGCCGCTCGGGGCGCGAGCCGCTCGGCAAGCCCCACCACGTCGCCCACCACCAGCAGCGCCGGCGGGACGAGTTCGGCGGCGGCCGCCAAGGCAGGCAGGCTCGCCAGCGTGCCGCTGAGGCGTTCGGCATCGGGCAGCGTCGCGTTGCGCACCACGGCCGCGGGCGTGTCGGCCGGCAGGCCGTGGGCGACGAGTTCGCGGCAGATCGTGGGCAGGGTGCTCACCCCCATGTAGAAGACCACCGTCTGGCGCGGCCGGGCGAGCGCTTCCCAGTCGAGCAGCAGGGCGCCGTCCTTGAGATGCCCGGTGACGAAGAGGCAGGATTGGGCGTGGTCGCGGTGCGTGAGGGGAATGCCCTGGCTCGCGGCCATGCCGCAGGCCGCCGTGATGCCGGGCACGACCTCGAAAGGGATGCCGGCTGCGGCGAGCGCTTCGGCTTCTTCCCCGCCGCGCCCGAAAATGTAGGGGTCGCCCCCCTTGAGCCGCACGACCACTGCGCCGGTCTGCCCGAGTTCGACGAGAAGCGCGTTGATCTCCTCCTGGGGGAGCGTATGCCGGCCGGCGCGCTTGCCGACGAAGACGCGCCGCGCCTCGGGGCGGACGCACTCGAGCACGGCCGGGCTCACCAGGTTGTCGTAGACGAGCGCCTCGGCGGCCTGCAGCAGGCGCAGCGCCCGCACGGTGAGCAGTTCCGGGTCGCCGGGGCCGGCGCCTACCAGATAGACTTTCGGTGCGATCGTTTTCCGCTTCATCGTCTCGTTCCCTGCGGTCTTTATCCTGGTTGCGGTTTGTACCACGGTTTGGCCTGCGTCTTCATGCCGCGCGGGAAGATGGAAAGAGCGCGGGCGTTCAACCGGGACGTCCATCGGGGCGCGGGCGCACGAGGCGCGGGACGAAACGCCACAGGTAGAGGAGATAGGCGAGCGCGAAGGCGAAGGCGCTTGCGTGCAGCATGCCGTTCCCCATGGCCGGGAAGGTCGCGAGTTCGCGCAGCAGCGCCGCGGCGAGCAGCACGAGGAAGGCGGAGTGGAGGCCGCGAGGGGTGCGGTTGGGGTGATCGCCGGTGTGGCCGAGCGCCGTGCGCGTCATCATGCCGAGCGTCATGGAGCCGATGCCGCCCACCGTGAGCAGGTGCACCGCGGCGCTGCGCCAGGCCGGGGCGAAAGCGGCCAGTCCGTAGGCGAGGACCCCTGCCGCCGTCAGGGCGAAGCCGAGATGCAAGATCCACACCATGGGGTTGGTCCAGACGGTCCGGTGCAGCCAGCGCCGGCTCTGGCGCAGGGCGATGCCGGACGTCACCACGGCGAGCACGGCGATGAGCGGCGCGGGCGCACCGAGGGCCGTGGCAAGCGCCAGCGCAAACCCGCCGACCACGGTACCGGCCTGCACCCAGGCTGGATTGGGGACTTGCGGCAGACCGAGCGCCCGGCTGGTGAAGAAGGCGATGACCCGCATGCCGAGGAAGAAGATCATCCCGGCGAGCCACAGGGCGCCGGCATCGAGCCAGGCGAGGGGCTCGCCGTCGAGTTTTCCTTGCACCGTGCAGAAAAACCCCGCCTCGAAGCCCGCGAACAGCAGCAGCAGGAGCGGCACGACGTAGTTGCGCCGGTTACGCGCGGCGAGCACGGAGCGGGCAAGCCAGAACGCGGCAAGGAGAAGAAAGGCAAGCGCGGCGCCTGCAGCGGCAGGAAAGGCGCGCTCGCCGAGGAACCAGGCCAGCCGAGCCACGAGCCACAGCAGCACGAGCACGCCGAGACGGACGCCGCGAAGCGGCGGCTGTCCCGTCCAGCTTGCCACCGCCGTATGCAGAAAACCGACGACGATCGCTGCGCCGAAGCCCCAGACCATCTCGTGCGCATGCCACCACACGCCCGGCAGGGCAGGTGCGCCGCGCAGGGTGACCGCCCAGTAGGGTACGGCGAGCACCGCGAGCAGGGCTCCGAGCAGATAAAAGGGGCGGAAGGCCATCGCCAGCCAGGCGGCAAGGCTCGGACGGGCGGAGGTGGATGGGTGCGGTTCTTGCAGAGGGATGTCGGTCATCGAGAGACTCCGCAGGCAGGGTTGGGGGACATTGTGCTGTTCAGGCGTCAGATCGTCCTTGATCGCAGTCAAGATGGTGCGGCGAAGACCATTTTCTTCGAATTGACTTGTGTCAAGGAAATCGCCTTGCGTCGTCTCTAGAGTGGAAGCATCGCAAATTTTTTCATCGGCGGGGAGGATCGATCATGGGACGGGGCAGAAAAGCGTTGGGCACGCTGGCGGTGCTGCCGCTGGCCATTGGCATGGCCTGGGCACAGGAGAAGCCGGTCACCGAGGAGGAGATCCGCTATCAGGCCGGCAGCTCGCCCTTGGCCGAGGTGGAGATGTACCAGGACATCAATCCGAAAGCGCCGCCGATGACCAAGACGGAGTTCGAGAAAGGGCGCAAGATCTATTTCGAACGGTGCGCCGGTTGTCACGGCGTGCTGCGCAAGGGGGCCACGGGCAAGCCACTCACGCCGGACATCACTCTGGAGAAAGGCAGCGAGTACCTGAAGGTCTTCATCAAGTACGGCTCGCCGGCGGGGATGCCCAATTGGGGCACTTCGGGCGAGCTTACCGACGAAGAGGTCGACCTCATGGCGCGCTACGTGCAGCAGACGCCGCCGCAGCCGCCCGAATACGGCATGCCGGAGATGAAGGCGACCTGGAAAGTGCTGGTGCCGCCGCAGGAGCGACCGAAGAAGAAGATGAATGCCTACAACCTCGACAACCTCTTCTCGGTGACGCTGCGTGACGCCGGCCAGGTGGCGCTGATCGACGGGGACACGAAACAAATCATCGCCATCATCCCGACGGGCTACGCGGTGCATATCTCGCGGCTTTCTGCTTCCGGGCGCTATCTCTACGTGATCGGGCGCGACGCCAAGATCAACCTCATCGACCTGTGGATGGAGAAACCGGACACCGTGGCCGAGATTCGCGTCGGCCTGGAGGCGCGTTCGGTCGAGACTTCCAAGTACAAGGGCTATGAGGACAAATACGCCATTGCCGGTTCCTATTGGCCGCCCCAGTACGTCATCATGAATGCGGACACGCTCGAGCCGCTCAAGATCGTCGCCACGCGCGGCATGACGGTCGACACGCAGGAATATCATCCCGAGCCGAGGGTGGCTTCCATCGTGGCGAGTCATTTCCGGCCGGAATTCGTCGTGAACATCAAGGAGACAGGCAAGGCGCACCTCGTCGATTACACCGATCTGCACAACCTGAAGATCACCGAAATCGAGATGGCGCGTTTCCTGCACGACGGCGGCTGGGATGCCTCGAAACGCTATTTCCTCGTGGCGGCGAACCAGTCGAACAAGGTGGCGGTGATCGACGCCAAGGAAGGCAAACGCGCCGCGCTCGTCGATGTCGGCAAGATTCCGCACCCGGGGCGCGGCGCGAACTTCGTCCACCCGAAGTACGGTCCAGTGTGGGCGACGGGGCATCTGGGCGACGATTCGATCGCGCTCATCGGCACCGACCCGCAAAAGCACCCGCAATATGCCTGGAAAGTGGTGCAGTCCTTGCCCGGCCAAGGTGGAGGGAGCCTCTTCATCAAGACGCACCCGAAGTCCAAGCATCTCTACGTGGATACCCCGCTCAACCCAGATGCGAAGATTTCGCAATCGGTGGCGGTGTTCGACATCGATGCTTTGGACAAAGGCTTCAAGGTGCTGCCAATCGCCGAATGGGCGGGGATCGATGACGACGGGGCCAAGCGGGTGGTGCAGCCCGAATTCAACAAGGACGGCACTGAAGTGTGGTTCGCCGTGTGGTCGGCGAAAGACAAGCAGTCGGCGCTGGTCATCGTCGATGACAAGACGCTGCAGCTGAAAGCGGTGATCAAGGATCCGCGCTTGATCACGCCGACGGGGCACTTCAACGTCTATAACACGCAGCATGACGTCTATTGAGACGAAGGGCGAGGGGATGCGGTGCTGGCAGGGGGTATTCGGCGTGGCTTGGGGGCTGGTCTTCGCCGCTGCGGTCCACGCCGAACCGGGGGTAGAGCGTCAGGAGGCGCTCGTGCGCCTGGTGCGCCAGGACTGCGGTGCTTGCCACGGCCTGAGCCTGCGAGGTGGGCTGGGGCCGGCGCTCACGGCGGAGCGGCTCGCCGGCAAGGACGGGGAGATGCTGGCGGCGGCGATCGCCCAAGGCCGCCCCGGCACGCCGATGCCGCCCTTTTTGGGGCTACTCGGTACGGAGGAGATCACATGGATCGTCGAGCGTTTGCAAGAAGGCTTTCCTCCGCTGCCCGCTGGTTCGTCTTCGCACTGAGTGCCGGCGTCGTAGGACTGTCTGGGGCGCAGGAGCGCGGTACGGGCGATCTGGGAGTGGTGATCGAGCGGGCGAGCGGCAGCGTGCTGATCGTGGCGCACACCACGCCCGAGGTGCTCGCCCGCGTCGAAGGGCTGGGGGATCTGTCGCATGCCTCAGTGGTGTTCTCGCGCGACCAGCGCTTTGCCTACGTCTTCGGCCGCGACGGGGCGCTCACCAAGCTGGATCTGCTGCGACCGGGCATCGTCGCCCGCGTGCAGCAGGCAGGAAATTCCATCGGTGGGGCCATTTCGCAGGACGGGCGGCTGGTGGTGGCGCAGAACTACGAACCCGGCGGCATCAAGGCGTTTTCCGCCGACGATCTACACCTGGTGGCGGAGGTGCCGACCAAGCCGGGGCCGGATGGCAAGGCATCGAAAGTGGTAGGGTTGGCCGATCTGCCGGGGCAGCGTTTCGCCTACGCGCTCTTCGATGCGGGGGAGATCTGTGTGAGCGACTTCTCCGTGCCCGACACTCCCCGTACGGAGTGCGCCTCTGCCGGTCGCCAGCCCTATGACGGACTGGTGACTCCGGACGGGCGTTTCTACCTTGCCGGGCTTTTTGGCGAAGATGGTGTGGCGCTGTGGGATTCCTGGCATCCGGAGGCCGGGGTGCGTCGTATCCTTGACGGATATGGCCGGGGCGAGACCCCTCTGCCCGTCTATAAGATGCCGCATCTGCGGGGCTGGGCGCAGGCCGGCGAGCGCCTGTTCCTGCCGGCGATCGGGCGGCACGAAGTGCTGGTCGTCGATCGGCGTGACTGGCGCGAGCTTGGGCGCGTGGCGGTGGCGGGGCAGCCGGTCTTCGTCATGGCCCGTCCCGATGGACGGGAGATCTGGGTGAACTTCGCTTTCCCCGACAACGGGCGCGTGCAGGTGATCGACGCCGAGACGCTGACGGTGCGCGATACGCTCGAACCGGGGCGGGCGGTGCTGCACATGGAATTCACGCCCAAGGGGGATCAGCTGTGGGTATCGTGCCGCGACGACGACCGGATCGTGGTCTATGATGCGAAGACGCACCGGGAGCTCGACCGCCTCGCGGCCCGCAGCCCCAGCGGCATCTTCTTCACCTATCGCGCTACGCGTTTCGGAATGTGAGCCGATGGATACGCTGCTTTCCTTGGTCAATCGCTGGCAGCGGGGTTTCCCACTCGTGCCTTCGCCTTTTGCGGCCGTTGCCGGGTACGAGGGAACGGGCGAGACAAAGGTGATCGAGGCGTTCGCCGCCGCCCGGAAGGCAGGATGGATGGCGCGGCTGGGGCCGGTGTGGGCACCGCGGCGCCTTGGCTGGAGTACGCTCGCGGCCGCGCGCGTACCGCCTGACAAGCTCGATGCGGTTGCCGAGTGCGTGAGCATCTTTCCCGAGGTGAATCACAACTATGCCCGCGAGGACGAATGGAATCTGTGGTTCGTAATCACGTCTCCTTCCGAATCGCGGGGCCGGGCGATACTCGTGGCGATCGAGCGGGCTCTGGACGTACCGGTGATCGCCCTGCCGTTGCGCACCGAATTCTTCGTCGACCTCGGCTTCGATCTGACTGGAGAGAAGAAACGCGCGCCAATCAAGGCGGAGGTGCCGACGCAGGCGAGCCTCTCGGCCGAGATGGAACCCTTGGTCCATGCGCTCTCGGCGGGTTTGCCGCTGGTGCCGCATCCCTATGCCGCGGTGGGGGAGGCAATCGGCTGGTCGGAGACGGCGGTGATCGCCCAGCTCGAGCAGTGGATCGGCACGAGGGTGGTGCGCCGCATCGGGGCGGTGGTGCGTCACCGCCGTCTCGGCTACCGGGCCAATGCCATGTGCGTGTGGGATGTGTCCGACGATGCAGTGCGCGAGGCAGGCGAGCGGCTTGCTCTCGAGCCGGCGGTGAGCTTGTGCTACGAACGTTTCCGCGCGCCTCCGCACTGGCCCTACAACCTCTATGCGATGATCCATGGCCGCGATCGCGAGACGGTGTTGCGCGAGCGCCATCGTCTTGGGGTTGAGCTCGGGCTCGATCGCTGGCCGCACCGGGTGCTTTTCAGCACCAAGGAATACAAGCAGACCGGCGCGGACTACACGGGGCGGGAGCGATGAGAGAGAGGAGGCCGGCGACGCTCGATGATCTCGATCGGCAGCTGCTGTGGGCGCTGCAGGATGACCTGCCCCTGTGTGAGCGGCCTTTCGCCGTATTGGCCACAGGGCTCGGGGTGAGCGAGGAGGAGGTCCTGCAGCGGCTGCGGCGCTATCTCGCCGAGGGGATCGTGACGCGCTTCGGGCCCTTCTTCCAGGTCGAGCGCATGGGGGGCGCGTTCTGCTTGGCGGCGATGGCGGTGCCCGAGGAGCGCTTCGACGAGGTGACGGTCGCCGTCGGCGCCTTTCCCCAGGTGGCACACAACTACCGCCGCGAACACGCGCTCAACATGTGGTTCGTGCTCGCGGCCACGCGCCCCGAGGGAATCGTCGAGACGGCGCGGGCGATCGAGAATGCCGTCTCTCTGCCGGTGTGGCTCTTCCCCAAGGAGCGCGAGTATTTCGTGCGCTTGAGGTTGCGTCCATGAACGGCGAGGCGCCCTTCGTGCCCGACGAGCGGGACCGGGCGTTGATGTTGGCTACGCAGGAAGGGCTGCCGCTCGCAGTGCGGCCGTACCACGCGCTGGCCGAGCGCTTGGGCTGGGCGCCGGAGGAAGTCTTCGCACGGCTCGCGCGGTTGCACGCGGTCGGGGTGATCCGCCGCATCGCCGCCGCCCCCAACCACTATGCCTTGGGCTATGTCGCCAATGGCATGAGCGTGTGGGATGTGGACGACGAGCGCGTCGACGAGCTCGGGCAATGGCTCGCCGCGCAGGGCGAAGTGAGCCACTGCTACCGCCGACCGCGTGCCCTGCCGCTGTGGCGCTACAACCTGTTCGCCATGTTCCACGCCCGCGAGCGCGCCGAGGTAGAGCGGGCGGTCGCGGTTGCCGCCGTCCGGCTCGCTGCGTGCTTTCCGGGAGCCGTGCGCGCCCACGAGGTGTTGTTCTCCAGCCGCATCCTGAAAAAAACCGGCGTGCGGCTGGATTTCTGAAAGGAGCAGGACCGTGTTTCGCCTGAGCACCTTCGTCGATGAACTCTTCTCGCCCACGCCGGTCGGGCCGCGCCGTCGTCCGCCAGGGCCGGTGGTGATCTGGAACCTGATCCGGCGCTGCAACCTCGCTTGCGAGCACTGTTATTCCCTGTCGGCCGACGCCGACTTCGCCGGCGAGCTCGGCACCGCCGAGGCGCTCGCGGTGATCGACGACCTGGCGCGCTTTCGCGTGCCGGCGCTGATCCTCTCCGGCGGCGAGCCGTTGCTGCGGCCGGATCTCTTCACCCTGGCCGCGCACGCCAAAGCACAGGGGATGTACGTGGCGCTGTCGACCAATGGCACGCTCATCGACGAGGCGATGCTCGATCGCATCGCCGCGGCCGAATTCGACTATGTGGGCATCAGCCTCGACGGGCTAGAGGCCACGCACGACCGTTTTCGCCGTCACGTGGGGGCGTTCGCCGCCAGCGCACGGGCCGTGCGCGGCGCCGTGGCGCGCGGCCTCAAGGTAGGGGTGCGCTTCACCCTCACCGAGGGCAACGCCGCCGACCTCGTGCCGCTTCTTGACTGGGTTCGTGCCGAGAACGTGCCCCGCTTCTATCTCTCGCACCTCAATTACGCCGGACGCGGCCGCAAGAACCGCGCTCAGGACGCCGCGGTCCAGACCGCCCGCTGGGCGCTGGAGACGCTCTTCGAGCGCTGTCTGCAGGAATGGCAGGAAGGAGGAAAGCGCGAATACACCACCGGCAACCAGGATGCCGACGGCGCCTTCTTCCTGCTGTGGGTGCGGCGGCGTTTCCCCGAGCGGGCGGCGCACATCGAGGCCAAGCTGCGGCAATGGGGGGGCAACGCGAGCGGCGTCAATATCGCCAACATCGACAATCTGGGCAAAGTGCATCCGGACACGATGTGGTGGCATCTGCGGCTCGGCGATGTGCGCGAGCGCCCCTTCTCGGCCATCTGGTCCGATGCCGAAGACATGCTGCTGGCACGATTGCGCGAACATCCCCGCCGGCTCGAGGGGCGCTGTGCCCGCTGCCGTTTCCTCGACCTGTGTAACGGCAGTTCGCGCGTGCGCGCCAAGATCGGTGCCGGATCGCCCTGGGGAGAAGATCCCGGTTGTTACCTCTACGACGAAGAGATCGCCGCGTGAAACCCCTTCTTGCCTGTCTCATCGCGGCGCTCGGCGTCGTCCCCCTTGCCCGAGCCGAGGAGCCAGCCGTCCTCTATGCCCGGCATTGTGCGAGCTGTCACGGCCCCGATCGCTGGGGGCGGCTGGGGCCAGCATTGCTGCCCGAGAGCCTGGAGCGCCTGCGGGCGCCGCAGATCGCGGCGGTGATCCGCGACGGTCGCCCTGCCACGCAAATGCCCTCTTTTGCCGGGACGCTGGCCGAGGAGGACTTCGCCGCGCTCGCCACTTGGCTGCTGCGTCCCGCTGCCGAGCCGCCGCAGTGGGACGAGGAACACATTCGCGCCAGTCGCGAGGCGCAACCGCCGCGTCCGCTCGCGCGGCCGATCCATGAGGCCGATCCGCGCAACCTCTTCGTCGTGGTCGAGCAGGGGGATCATCACCTGAGCGTGCTCGACGGCGATCGCTTCACCGTGCTCGCCCGTCTGCCGACGCATTTTGCCGTGCATGGGGGACCGAAATTCTCGCCGGACGGACGCTTCGTCTACACCGCCTCGCGCGACGGCTGGGTGGAGAAATTCGACCTGTGGGCGCTCGAACGCGTGGCCCAGGTGCGCGTCGGCATCAACGCACGCAACCTCGCAGTCTCGGCGGATGGACGCTTCGTGGCCGTGGCCAATTACCTTCCTCACACGCTCGTCATCCTCGATGCCGATCTCGAACCGGTGAAGATTCTCACGGCGACGAGCCGCGACGGCAAGACCGAGTCGCGCGTCTCGGCCGTCTATGACGCGGCTCCTCGCCGCAGCTTCGTCGTCGCGCTCAAGGACCTGCCGCAACTGTGGGAAGTGAGCTACGACGAGCACGCCGCCCCGGTCTACGACGGGCTGGTGCACGACTACCGCATGGCCGAGGCGCTCGGCCGTCCCGGTTTTTTGCATCCGCGCCGCGTCGATCTGGATCTGGTGCTCGACGATTTCTTCTTCGACCCGTCCTACCGCCGCGTCCTCGGCGCTTCGCGCGACGGCCGCGCCCAGGTGATCGATCTCGACGCCGGCCGCCCCGTGGCCGAACTCGCCCTCGACGGGATGCCGCATCTCGGTTCCGGCGTCGTCTTCGAGCGGCAGGGGCGAACCCTGATGGCCTCGACCAATCTGCAGCGGCCGGTGCTGTCGGTGATCGACCTCGACGACTGGCATACCGTCGCCGAGGTGCCGCTGTGCGGGCAGGGGTTCTTCGTGCGCACCCATGAGAACAGCCGCTATGCCTTCGTCGACGGTATGATGACAAAAGAGTGTCGCGACGGCATCCAAGTTCTCGACAAGGAGACGCTGCAGATCGTGGCGACGTTGCGCCCCGAAGCGGGGAAGACGTTTGCGCACGTGGAATTCACGCGCGATGGCCGCCATGCGCTGGCGAGCGTCATGGAGCCGGCTCCCGATGGCGCCTTGTGGGTGATCGATACGCAGACGCTGCAGCTCGTGCGCCGCATCCCCATGAACAAGCCCATCGGCAAGTACAACGTCGCGAACAAGTTGGAACGCTCCGGCGGTACCAGCCACTGAAACGTTCGGGGGAAAGAAAGGACGGAGACTCGAGCCTCCGCCCTTTGTCGTCCGGCTCAAGAACGCGCTGCCTCACCATAGGCGGGGCTGCCCTTTACGCCGATGAAGAAACTCGCCAAATAGGTCAAAAGCCCGACCAGGAACACCACGCCCGTGCCTTCCCGCAGCCAGTAGAAGAAGGCGATTTTCTCCTGCGCCGCCATGAAGGGCAGCGGCGTATCACCCATGCGCTGCAGCCAGACCTGCAGCAGGCCGGCAGCGGTGAGAAAGAGGGTGATGAACACCATCGACACCGTCATCAGCCAGAATCCCCACATCTCCAGCACCTGCGAGCGGTTGCCCTGCGCGGTGCGCCCGTGCAGCTGCGGCCAGGCGTAGGAGAGGATCGTCAGCACCACCATCACGTAGGCGCCGTAGAAGGCCATGTGTCCGTGCGAGGCGGTGAGCTGCGTGCCGTGGGTGTAGTAATTCACCGGCGCGAGCGTGTGCAGGAATCCCCAGACCCCCGCGCCGAGGAAGGCCATCACGCTGGTGCCCAGCGCCCACAGCGTCGCGGCCCGGTTGGGATGATCGCGCCGGCGGCGATTGACCATGTTGAAGGCGAAGAGCACCATGGCGAAGAAGGGCAACGGCTCCAGCGCCGAGAAGAGCGAGCCGAGCCACTGCCAGTATTCCGGCAGACCGATCCAGTAGTAGTGGTGCCCCGTGCCGATCAGTCCGCTCACCAGCGTCAGGGTTACGATCACGTAGAGCCACTTGTCGATCACCTCACGGTCGACACCGGTGATCTTGACGAGCACGAAGGCGAGGATCGCTCCCAGCACCAGTTCCCACACGCCTTCCACCCACAGGTGCACCACCCACCACCAGTAGAATTTGTCGCGCACCACGTTGATCGGATTGACGAAAGCGAAGAGGAACATCAGCGCCAGTCCCCACAGGCCGAAGAGCAGCACCGAGGTGATCGCCGTCTTGCGCCCGCGCAGATAGGTCAGTGACAGGTTGTAGAGCAGCGACAGGGCCACCAGCACGATGCCGATCTTGGTGAGTGTCGGCTGCTCGAGGAATTCGCGTCCCATCGTCGGTAGGAATTCATTGCCGGTGAGCTTGGCGAGCGTGGCATAAGGGACGGAAAGATAACCGATCACCGTCAAGCCAGCCGCCACGAGGAAGACCCAGAAAGTGACGAGCGCGAGCCGCGGTGAGTGCAGCTCGCGTTCGGCCTCTTCCGGTACGAGGTAGTAGGCCGCGCCCATGAACCCCATCAGCAGCCAGACGATCAGCGCGTTGGTGTGCACCATCCGCGCCACGTTGAAGGGGATGTGAGGAAAGAGGAAGTCGCCGACCACGTACTGGAGCCCCATCACGAGGCCGAACAGGATCTGGGCGACGAAGAGGGCGAGCGCGGCGACGAAATAGGGTTTCGCGACCGCCTGGGAAGCGTATTTCATGGGAAATTCTCCTGGGGGAACCGGTCATCCTTCGATGTTGGGGGGCCAGCCGGCCGTATCGATCTCGGAGACGTAGCGCAGAAATTCCACCAGATCGTCGAGCTGTTGCTCGCTGAGATGGAACTGCGGCATCTGACGGCGACCGGGTGCGCCGGTGGGTTGGCTTTGGATCCAAGCTTTGATGAACTCCGGTCCGCGCCGTTTATAGACGTTGCCCAGTTCGGGGGCGAAATAGGCACCCTCGCCGAGCAGGGTGTGGCACCCGATGCAGTTGTTCTCCTCCCAGATGCGCTTGCCGGCGGCGATGGCCGGGTTGGTCGCGATCTGCGCCCGCTGGTCGCGCTGCGGCAGCACGCTCTCCGTGTGCAACGTCACGCCGAGGAACAAGAGGACGGAAAAGAGCGTGCCGCCATAGAACATGTTGCGGGCGGCGCTCGTGCTGAAGAAAGAGGCCATGCTGTTCTCCTTGGGGATTCGGCAGACCGAGGATAGGGAAGGGCGGCTGGCGGCGCATTGATTCGCGTCAAGTCGCCCGATTCCGTCTAACCGAACCATCCCCAAGGCGATTTGCGTACCGCGCAACCCACGATCTGGGCAAACGAGAAAAGGGCGAGGACGAAGGCGAGCCGTTGCTGGCGAGGTGTGCGTCCGTGCCCGAGGGCGACCGAACCGGCGAAGATATAGGCCAGCAGCCACAGCAGCTTCACGCCGAACCAGGAAACAGTGAATGGAGAGAGGCGCAGCAGGACGGCAAGGCCGATGCCGGCGGCGAAGAGCAGCGTGTCGTTGACGTGGGGCAGGACCCGCAGCAGGCGCCGTTGCAGGAGCGCTGGCCGGTACTCGGCGAGGACGTATCGAACGAGGAAACCGGCCAGACTCAGGCTCACGAACGTGAGGTGCAAGGTCTTGAGCGTGTCGTAGTCCATGGCGCTCACCCCGGTGAGGTCGTCGAGGGAGGTACTTCGACCTGCGCTTGCGTCGTCTTCGGCCAGCGGCGGTAGGTGCGCACCGCCAGCCACAGGATGTACCCCAGCTGCGCCGCGCAGGCGATCACCGCCAGCCCCGCCAGGCGCATGAACGGTTCGGGGAAGATCAGCCCGGCAAGGAGCAGTGCAGCGGCGAGCGCGTGCATCCTCCAGAGCCGGTCGGCCTGCGCTTCGGGCGTGATGCGCAGCATCGTCGGGGGGAATCCCTGGCGGCCGGGGCGCTGCTGCAGGTGCAGCCAGGTGAGAAAGGGCAGGATCTTCACCCACATGCCGCAGATCACCGCCGCGAATCCACCCCAGAAGACGATCACCCCTGCCCACCAGGGCGAGAGCACGTCTCCCGCCGCAAGGAGAGCCGCGAGTGGCGCCGCCAGGGTCGAGACCATGGCCATGCGCCACAGTTTCCAGGTGGCGTCGTGCCGGGGGCGTTTGCTGCGCGCCTGCAGCTGCAGCGTCTGCACCGCGAAGGGCGGCACCAAGAGCAGCGCACCGAGTACGGCCGTGCCCGTGGCCACCTTGTTGCCGAACGCCACGCCCGCGCCGACGGCCAGCGGCAGCAGCCACAGGGCTTTACCCCAGCGCGCCCGGAAGCGCTCCGGGTAGGGCGGCGTGAGCTGGAACATCGGCACCACCGCGTAGGCGATCGCTGCCACCAGTCCCAGCCCCCACACGCTCCAGGCGCTCGCCACATGCCAGCTCACCCAGGCGAAATGATCCGCCAGCCAGATTCCCTCGCGCTGCGCGAGTAGCCCCAGCCCCAGCAGCGCCGTGAGGGCGAATCCGGTCAAGGCCCGGCGCAGATCCCCGCCGGCCGGATTGCGGGCGGATGCCAGGGCGAGGAAGGCGATGGAGAGGAAGACCGCGAGCGTGCCCGTGAGGAGCATCGCGGCCGTTCCCGTCAGCGCCGGATTCGGCCAGAGAAAGGAGGCGGCGAGCAGCAGCACCCCCGTTCCCCAGGCGGCGGGTAACAGATGCCAGCGGAACATCATCGGCGGCCAGACGGCGCCGGCGAGCACCGGCAGCACTTGGACCAGCGATCCCAGCATCACGCTGCCCATGAATCCGAGCGCCGTGAGGTGGGTGAGCGCGAGCGCGGCTGGTGTCCACCGGCTGAGCACCGCCGTTGGCCCTTCGAAGAGAAGCAGTAGGCCGGTGAGCGCGAGCATGGGGGGCGCCAGCGCGAACCAGCGCAGCGGCACCGCGTACGGCGGTGAGGATTTGACGTCGAGCGGCTGGGCTTTCATCGCGCGTTCGTCTCGATGCCGTTCAAGGGGCGGAAAAGATGAACCTCCACCGTGCCGTCGTCGTGGACGTACTCCCGGTGCGTCCAGCCGTCCGGTTCGATCGCCTCGAAGAGCGGCCAGGGGACGCGATAGAGCAGCAGCCGCACCCAGCGCCCACCTTCCAGCCGTTCGAGCAGCTCGAGCGTGCGCACGAAAGGATCGGGCGGCAGCAGTTCCCGCGCGTCGAAGAGCATCGCCTCCGTCTCCGCGTAGCCTTCGGGGGCTCGGTGGAAGCGGGGTGAGCCGGTCATGGCGAAGTCGCGGCGAGCCGTCGGGCAATCGCCTCGCGCTGTGCCGTTGCCAGCGCCTGGTCGCAAAGAGGATAGAGCACGTTCTCTTCTTTCATGTTGTGTTGCTGCAGCATCACGAGCAGGGTCTCGAGCAGATCGCGCACCGACTCCGTCTCTTCCGCTTCAATGGCGGCGGCAAGCGGCGCGAAGAGCTCGCGCATCTGCGCGTGCTCGAGCCGCATCGCTTCGGTGGGTCCGCTGCTCATGCCCGTGGTGGCTTCGAATGCGGGAAAGAGCGCCTCCTCCTCTACGAGGAAATGATGCAGCAATTCGGCCTCCAGCGCTTCCCAGGCGTCGAGAGCCGAGGCGGTAGGACCGGTGAGCAGCGCTGCTTCCACCGCCGCGAAGCCGTCGTCGGCATGGCGGTGGTCTCGGGTGAATAAGGTGGCGATCGTGCTCATTTATGTCTCCATGTCGGGGCTTCCGGCGCTCACTGTAGCGAGGCGCTGCACCCGGCGCCTTGACACGGGTCAAGAGCGATCGTGGCATCGATCCGATGATCGCTTTGTCGCAGGAAACACGCCCGGAACACGGCGGCGAGGGGAAACCGCGCTCCCGGCTTGGAGGGTCAGCCGCTGTGCCGGGACATGGCTGGGGGCCGGTCGAGACGCTCCAGCGCCTCCAGGACGGCGGCGGGCGCTGGAACCTGGCCGACGCCGCCGAGATTGATCGCCGACTGCGCGCGGCCGGGGAAGACGCCGGTGCGCTGCGGGTCGGTATCGGTGTAGAGCGCGACGGTGGGGACGTCGAGCGCCGCGGCAAGGTGGACCAAACCCGTATCCACGCCCACCACGGCCCAGGCACCGGCAAGCAGCGTGGCGAGCTGGGCAAGGCGCAAGCGCGGCAGCACCAGGGCGTGCGGCACCTGGGCGGCAATCGCCTGGGCGCGCTCCCGTTCCCGCTCGTTGCCCCAAGGCAAGACGAGCGGCACTCCGGCTGCGGCCAGCGTGCGCCCGAGTTCGACCCAATGCGTCTGCGGCCACAGCTTGGAATCGCGGCTGCTCGCGTGCAGGGCGACGGCGTAGCATGGCGGCAGCTCGAGCGGCAAGGGCTGCCGGGGGGGGCGGATGCCGTAGTCGGGCGCCGTCTGCGGAGGGGGATAGCCGAGTGCGGCCGCTGCCAGCAGGCGGTTGCGCGTCACCGCGTGCAGCGCACGCGAAACGGTGTGCCGGTGGGGATAGAAGAGGGCAGCGAGCGGCTCGCGGATGGAGCGCCGATCGTAGCCGTGCCGCTCGCCGCGTGCCTGCAGGGCGATCAGCGCGCTCTTGAGCAATCCTTGGCTGTCGAGCACGAGGTCGTAGCGGCACGCCCTGAGGCGCTGGCGAACCGCGGCGATCTCGCGCCATGTGGCGGCAGAAAAAAGGCTGCGGCGCCAGCGGCGGATCGCTACCGGAAAGACATGGTCTACCGCCGGGTGCAGGGCAGGGATGTCGGCGAAACTTTCTTCCACCACCCAGTCGAACCGCATGTCGGGATGGTGGACACGGATGTCGGCGAGGATAGGGAGGTTGTGGATGACGTCGCCCAGCGACGAAGTCTTGATGAGCAGCAGGCGTGGCATGGGGGAATTTTCGCATACAATGGAAACTTTGGCCGTGCGGCGGCGATGACGGTCTTCGATGAAGCTTGCCTTCGTGATCTTCAAGTATTTTCCCTACGGCGGGGCGCAGCGCGACATGCTGCGCATCGCCCGCGATTGCGCGGCGCGGGGGCATGAGGTTCGGATCTATACCGGCCAATGGCGCGGCGATCCGCCTGGGGAAGGCATCGAGGTCGTCCTCTTGCCGGTCTCTGGCGGGCTCAATCATCGGCGCCATCGGCGTCTGATCGACGCCATCACCGCGCGGCTGCGCGCCGATGAGCCCGATCTGGTGGTCGGCTTCAACCGCATGCCCGGCTTGGACGTCTATTACGCGGCCGACCCCTGTTTCATCGAGCGGGCGCACGCCGAGCGCGGCTGGCTCTACCGTCTGACCGGCCGGTACCGCTTCTTCGCCGCGTGCGAAAGGGCGGTCATGGGCCGCGAGGGTTCTTGCCACATCCTGTTGCTGACGGCGCGCGAGCGGAGCATCTACCAGCGTTGGTATCACACGCCCGATGCGCGCTTTCACGTGCTCCTGCCCAACATTCCCCTCGATGATTTTTCCGGCATCGATCGGAGCGAGGCGCGGGATGCGGTGCGCGCCGAATTCGGCCTGCCCGACTCGGCCACCGTCATTCTGATGGTGGGCTCCGCCTTCGTGCGCAAAGGCCTGGATCGGGCCATCCGCGCCGTGGCCGCCTTGCCGCGCTCGCTGCGCACCGACACCTGGCTGCTCGCCGTGGGCGAGGATCGTCCGAACGCCATGGTGGCGCTCGCCCAGCGCCTGGGGGTGGAGGATCGCCTGATCCTCACCTCGGGTCGCTCGGACGTTCCCCGCCTGATGATGGGCTCCGACCTCCTCGTGCATGCCGCGCGCTCCGAGCTCGCCGGGCTCGTGCTCATCGAAGCCATGACCGCGGGGCTGCCGGTGCTCGTCACCGACGTCTGTGGCTACGCCGAGCACGTCGCCGCGGCGGGCGCCGGCCTGGTGCTGCCGTCGCCTTTCGATCAGCGCCAAATGGACCAAGCCCTGGCGCGCATGCTGGCTTCGCCCCAGGAGCGCGCGCAATGGGGTGAGGCCGGCAGGCGCTACACCGCGGACATCGCCGCGCGCCGTTCTCCTACTTTGGAGGCGGAGCTGCTGGAGGAGATCGCCCGGGAAAAGAGGAAAGGCCGTGGTCGAGACTGAATCCACGCAGGCGCGAAGTGCCGTGGGCGGAGCGATGGGCGGCGTGCCCGCGCCGCCGTGCCGCGCGGGACGGCCGCCCGATCATCTGCCCGCCGAGATCCTTTCCCTCTTGCCACCCGGCGATCCGTTCGAACGCGTCATGGCGCTGCAGGGGGAGGTGTTTCGCGACGTCCCCGGCCGGCGCACCCTGAGGGTGCGCCTAGGGGACGAATCCTACTTCGTCAAGCAGCATTTGGGCGTGGGGTGGCGCGAGATCTTCAAGAATCTCTTCTCCGGCAAGTGGCCCGTGGTGGATGCTTCCGTCGAGTGGCGCGCCATCGAGCGGCTTCGAGCGCTGGGCATTCCCACCACACCCGGCGTCGCCTATGCCAGCCGCGGCTCGAACCCCGCCCGGCGACGCTCCTTCGTGATGACGCGCGACCTGGGGGACATCGTCTCGCTGGAAGATCATTGCCGCGACTGGCCCCATTCCCCGCCGCCCTTGGCGCACAAGCGCGCGATCCTCGCCGAAGTCGCGCGCATCGCGCGCACGCTGCACGAACACGGGCTCAACCACCGCGACTTCTATCTCTGCCATTTCTGCCTCGATGGGGAGCGCCTGCGGCAGGGGGAGATCCTGATCTATCTCATGGACCTGCACCGCGTCGGTGTGCGTCGCGTCACTTCCCGGCGCGATCGGATGAAAGACCTTGCCGCCTTGTATTTCTCGGCGCTGGACATCGGCCTGAGCCGCCGCGACTGCCTGCGCTTCATCCGCCTCTACCGTGGCAGCCTGCGCCGCACCCTCGTCGGCGAGCGCTCGTTCTGGCGGCAGGTGCAAGCGCGGGCGCGCCGGCTCTACCACAAGTTCCACGGACGCTGGCTGAGGACGCCGTTCGACGAGACTGGAAATTTGTCAGGGACACGACGATGAAAACATCCTATTCCTCGCTGCTCGTGATGCTTGCGCTGCTGCTGCCGGCCCTGCTCATCGGTCTGGGCGAGCGGCCGCTGTACAAGATCCAGGAAGTGCGCATTGCCGAGACGGCGCGCGAGATGGTGGTGAGCGGCGACTGGCTGGTGCCGCGCTACAACGGGGAGCTCCGCTTGCAGAAACCGCCCCTGCCGTACTGGCTCACCGCGGCGAGCTACCGGCTGTTCGGTGTGAACGAGACCGCCACGCGCCTGCCGGCGGTGCTGTTCGGGTTGCTGTCGGCCTTTCTTCTGACGCTATGGAGCATGCCCCGGCTAGGGGCGAGGGCGGCGACCAACGCCGGCCTGGTGCTGGTGGTCAGTTTCATCGGCCTGCGCTACTTTCGTAGCGGCGAGGCGGATGCGATCCTGCTCTTCTTCATCGCCGCAGCCTGCTTCGTCGGCTACGACCTGCTCGAACGGGGCGGCGAGTTCCGTCGCCGCATGCTCTTCGGCCTGCTCCTGGGGCTCGGTTTCCTGAGCAAAGGTCCGGCGGCGCTCGCCATTCCGCTCCTCACGCTGCTCTCGTGGTCGCTGCTGCAGCGGCGCGGCGCCGGGGTGCGGCAGTTCCTGCAGAACTGCTTCAGCCTGCCGGGATTGGCAGTTCTCTTCCTCGTCGCCTTCGGCTGGTATGCCTGGCTGCTGGCGACGCTGCCTGATGCCGCCCAGTATTTCATCGGCAGGCAAGTGGACGAAACCTTCGTCAGCGGCACCCATGCCAAGCCGCTGTGGTGGTATCCGCAGCATTTCTTCGAATTCTTCGCCCCCTGGGGGATTCTGCTGCTGCCGGCTGGTTGGTGGGCCCATCGGCAGCGCGGCCAGGGGAGTCTGCCGCCGGTGATCCGTTTCGCCTGGCTGTGGCTGGCGGTGGTGTTCGTCCTGCTCTCCTTCACCGTCAACAAGCAGATGCAGTACGCGCTTCTCTTTGCGCCGCCGCTTTCCTTGATCCTCGGCCATTATCTGGCCGAAGCCGGCGGCGGGTTCGTCCGCTTCAACCGCATCTTGTTCTGGCTGTTCTGTGTGGCGGCGCTCGCGGCCATGGGCTACCTGGTCTTCAAGAATAAAAGCGCGGCGCTGGAATTTCTGCCCTGGCTGGCGCTTCTGGCGCTGCCCTTGGTGTCGTACCGGCTCCTGAATACCCGGGTGCTTTCTTTCCCCGTGCTGCTGGTGGCCGTGGTGAGCGCGGCGCTCTATCTCTACGGCGAGGCCAATCTGTCGAAGGAGCCGCACAAGACCGCCGCCAAGACGCTGGCTGCCCAACTTCCCGGCCCGGAAGTTCCACTCTATCAAGACAGGCCGAATGATGCCAAACCGGGCGATGGCGCGATTTCCTTCTATGCCGGACGGGTGATTCCGCCGGTGGCCGCGAAAGATCTTCCTGCCCTGCTCGAGCAGCGGGGCGAGATCTGGCTGATCACCGAGCAACCGCCTGCCCTAGAAGGAATCGACGTCGAACTCGTGACCTCGGTCGACGAACTGAATCTATGCAGACTGCGGCGCAAACCGTGATTTTGGGATCGCCCGCCGTGCTCGGTGCGGAGGACGGGCCGTTCTCCCTGCCTTTGAGCGACGGCACGAGCGTGGTGTGTGAGCGCGTGGTCCGTCGGGTGCCCGGCGCCCGGCTCGTCTGCTCTGGCCGCTGGCAGGGCAGGGCGATCTACGCCAAAATTTTCATCGGCCCCCGCGCCGAGCGCCACGCCGCACGCGACCGGCGCGGTGTGCGCTGGCTGCAGGAGCGGGGCATCGATACGCCGGCGCTGCTATATGAAGCGCAGCTGCCCGACGGCGCCGGATGGGTGCTCCTTTTCGAGGCCATCGAGGATTCCTGTAACGCCGAGGAGTATCTGGCGTCCCTTGCCGGCGACGCCCAGGCCCGCCTGCGCTTGATGGAAACGCTGGTGCGGGTGGTGGCGAGGCATCACCAGGCAGGAGTGCGCCAGACCGATCTCTATCTCAAGAATTTCCTCATCCAGGGCGAACGGGTCTACACCCTCGACGGCGACGGGATCCGTGCCGGACGAGGCCCGCTCGGTCCGCGCCGCTCGCTGCGCAATCTGGCGCTATTGCTCTCCAAGTTCGACGTCGAGGAGGACGTTCATCTTCCCCAGCTGCTGCAGGTCTACGCCGAAGTACGCGGCTGGCAGACCGATGCCCGGATGCTGCGGCGTCTCGAAGAGGCCGTCTGGCGGCATCGCTACCAGGTGGCGCAAGAGTACGCCATGAGGAAAGTCCTGCGCACCTGCACCGACGTGCGCGTGGAAAAGCGCTGGGATCGTTTCCTTGCCGTGGCCCGCGCCCATGATGGCCCCGAGCTGCGCGCGCTGCTCGATCGCCCCGATGACTGGCTGGAGCGCCCGGCATGCCGCCGCCTCAAGACGGGCAATACCTGCACCATCGGCGTCGTGACCGCCGGCGCGCGCCGTATCGTCATCAAGCGCTACAACGTCAAGGGCTTTTGGCACGGCCTGAAGATCGCCCTGCGCCGTTCCCGGGCCGTGCGTTCCTGGTGCAACGCCCATCTGCTGCGCATGTACGGCATCGCCACGGCGCGTCCGCTCGCCGTGCTGGAGCGCCGCTTCGGTCCGCTGCGGCGGCAGGCATATTTTTTCGCCGAATGGGTGGACGGCCCCGCTGTCGACGAACTCTTCGCCGATGCCTCGGTCGCTGACGAAGTCCGGCGCGAAGTGGCCGAGCGCCTGGCGAAGCTCTTGCACAAGCTGTACCTGCTGGGCATCGAGCACGGCGACCTCAAAGCCGACAACCTCAAGATCGTCGACCGAGGTGCATGGCTGCTTGATCTCGATGCCTTGCGCCAATACCGCCACGCCCGTAGCGGCAGGTACCGCAGGCGCCATGCCCGCGATCTGCGCCGCTTCCTGCAAAACTGGCAGGACGCGCCGCCGGTCCGCGCTCTGCTGGAATCGGCCTTGCGGCGCGTCTATGGGCCGGATCCGGTGCTGCGGCGGGCCGGCCTGTCGATCATCGAGGAAAAAGTGAGTACGACATGAAGATTCTGGGATTGTCCGGTGCCTTGGGGCATGACCCCTCGGCTGCACTGTACATCGACGGCACGCTGGTCGCCGCGGCTGAGGAAGAGCGCTTCGTGCGCGACAAGCACGCCAAGAACCGCATGCCCTATGAATCGGCGAAATTCTGCCTGCAGTGGGCCGGCATCCGGCCGCACGAAGTGGACGCCGTAGCCATCCCCTATGCGCCCATCCCCCTTTTCGGCAGTCCTGCGCGCTGGCATTATGCCCGGCGCTATTGGTACGCGCCCGATCGGGCGCTGGATGCGATTTTTGCCGGTAACCGCCGTTTCCACCGCTACCAGAAGCGCATCGAATGGTGCCTGCAGCAGCTAGGGTTCGACCTCGGCAAAACCGAGATCGTCCCGGTCGAACACCACCTGGCCCATGCCGCCAGCGCCTATCATTGCTCCGGCTTTCGCGACAAGACGGCGATCCTGTGCATCGACGGCAAAGGGGAGTATGCCACCACCTTCTTCGGCTACGGCGAAAACGGCGTCATCCACAAGATCAAGGAATTCTACGATCCCGATTCCCTGGCCGGCGTCTACGGAGCGATCACCGAATACCTCGGCTTCGAGATGCTCGATGGCGAATACAAGGTGATGGGCATGGCGCCCTACGGTGACCCCACCCGCTACGATTTCTCGCGTCTGGCGCGCTTCGAGGATGGGGAATTGGTGGTCAATACCGACTACGTCAACGTCGTCGGTCTGCGCCGTTACAAGGAAAAAGGCAAAGGTTATTACTTCTCGCCCAAGCTGATCGAATGGCTGGGCCCTCGACGCGAGGGCGACGTGGCCGACGAACCGTACATCCATTACGCCGCAAGCATGCAGGCGCTCTTCGAGCGGCTGGCGCTGGAGATGATGGAATATTATCTCGGGGACGTCATCCACGAAACCGGGCTGATTGCCTTTGCCGGCGGCGGGGCGCTCAACGTCAAGCTCAACCAGAAGATCGTCGCCCGGCCCGACGTCAAGGAGCTCTTCGTCCAGCCGGCGGCGGGCGATGCCGGTACCGCCGTGGGCGCCGCCGCCTACGTCAGCATGCAGCGCGGCGTGCCGGTGGAGAAGATGGAGCACGTCTATCTGGGGCCGGCCTATACCAACGAAGAGATCATCGCCGCCTGCGCCAAACACCCGGCGCGCCCGCGCTGGCAGAAAATCGACGACGTGCCCGTGCGGGTCGCCCGGCTGCTCACCGACGGCCATCCGGTGGCCTGGTTCCAGGGGCGCATGGAATTCGGCCCGCGCGCCCTGGGCGGGCGCTCCATCCTCGGCTGCCCCAGCGTGCCCGGCATCGCCGACCGCATCAACGCCCAGATCAAGTTCCGCGAGCGCTGGCGGCCGTTCTGCCCCAGCATGCTCGATACCGTCGCTCCCCAGATGCTGCAGTCCCACCATCCGGCCCCCTTCATGACCATCACCTTCGAGGTGGCACCCGAATGGCGGCAGCGGGTGCCGGAAGTGGTGCATGAGGACGGCACCGCCCGCGCCCAGGTGCTGCGGCGCGAACAGCATCCGCGCTACTACGATCTGATGCGGGAGCTGGAAAAACTCACCGGCAACGGCGTGGTGCTCAACACCTCGCTCAACCGCCGCGGCGAACCCATGGTGTGCAGCCCGAGCGACGCGCTCGACATGTTCTTCGGTTCCGATCTCCAGTATCTCGTGATGGAGGACATCCTGGTGACCAAGGAGGGGGTGCCGCAATGAGCCTGCGTTCTGTCGGCCTGGCACGAGCGCCTCGGGGCGGGCTCGCAACGGCTCTTCCCGGTATGCGGATATGCTTTTGGCAAGCCCTGCCCGGGCAGGCTTCCTGACGGAGAATCCATGTCCTTCGTCCAAGCCGCGGCAGTGCCTCGCGCCGACGACGCCCTCTACCGGCGACTGCTCTTTGCCACCTTCCTCCTCGGCGCGCTGGTGTTCTACTGGGGATTGGGCGACATCGCGCTCCTGTCCTTCAACGAGGCGCGCCGTGCCATTCCCGCGGAGGGGATGTTTCGCAGCGGCGACTGGCTGCTGCCGCGGCTCAACGGCGAGCTCTATCTCGCCAAGCCGCCGCTCCTCTACTGGTTGGCTGCAGCCTGCTCCTGGCTTTTCGGCGCTGCCAACGAATGGGCGGTGCGCCTGCCTTCGGCGCTCGCGGCGAGCCTGTGCGTGTGGGTCTGCTACCGCTATGCGCGGAAGGTGTTCGGTCCGTGGCCGGCCTTGTTCGCGACGCAGATCCTCATCGCCAACGCCGGATTCGCCGTCTTCGCACGGCGCGCCGAGATCGAGATGCTGCTCACCACCCTGTGCGTCGGCTCCCTTCTCGCTGCTCTGCACTACATACGTGACGACGGCGGGCGCGCCTGGCTGCGGCTGAGCTACGCGCTGCTGGGGCTAGCCATGCTCACCAAGGGGCCCCTGGTCTTGCTTTTCGTCGCCTTGCCGCTCTTCGCTCTGGCCCTTTCATCGCGCAGCGCGCGTCATTGGCAGGCCTTCTACGATCCGCTCGGCTGGCTCGTCTTTTTATTGGTGGGGCTATCCTGGTATGCCGTAGTGACCTGGCGACTGGGTTGGGAAGTATGGTTTTCCATCATCGAAGTCGACATGGTGGACAAAGTCCTGGAGTCCGCCGCGGATCCATTTTACGATTATGTTATATGGATCATAGGGGATTTCTTCCCGGCATCCCTCTTGTTGCTGGTTCGGCCGTTTCGCACCGTGCGGCGCTGGTGGCGCGATCACGACCGCAAAGCGCTGCTCCTCGCCGTCGCGATCCCTTTCGTGCTCTATTCGCTTTTCAGCAACAAGCACGCCAAATATCTGCTGCCGATCTATCCTCTCCTCGCCCTCTTGCTGGGCGTGCGCCTCGCCGAGCTCCTCGAGACGGGCGGTGCGCGACTGCGTCGGATGGTGTTGGCGCTGGGCATCGCCTTGCCGGCGCTTTATGCGCTCTATTTTGGCCTCGTCGAATCCCGCATCTACGAGTACCGCGTCGCAGCCTTTTCGCCGTTCACGCAATGGCTACGCACCGCGCCGCCCGTGCCGCTCTACGCCTACCATTCGCTCGACGAGCGTCTCATCTATTATGCCCAGCGCGACATCCCCGTGCTCGACGACGCGCGCCTGCAAGACTTGGGCGCGAAGCGTTCCGACATGATGGTTTTGGTCGAGAGCGACGATGGTGAGAAAGTCGCTGCGCTGGCCGACTGCCGCTTGCACACCTTTACGCCCTACCTCAAGAGAAAAAAATCGCTGGAAGTATTCGGCTTTGGTACTGCCTGCGAGGAAGCAGGTCGATGATCGCCTACGCGCTCCTGTCTCCGGCCGATATCGAGGCGATGCGCCATTTCGATCACATCTGCGTCATCGGCCCGAGAATGGCCGAACTTCTGGCCGCCTCCGACCTGCAGGAAAAACTGATCCCCTCCGGCTATCTGCCTTTTCTCGCTTTTCCCGAGCGTACGCCCGAACTGAAGCGAAACTTCTTGACTCGAACCGGTTTGGATCCTGCGGCCAAGACGCTGCTCTATCTTCCGATGGGCAAGCCTCACGGCTCGTGGGACGTAATGGCGGAGAAACTACTGCGGCAGGTGCCGCGCTGCTACAACCTGATCCTGCGGCCGCATCCGAGCCAGTCGGTCACGGCCCGCCTCAAAGACCGTCTCGGTTTCCTGCGTCTGCAGCGGCTGTGCCGCGAACGAGGCAACACCTTGCTGGATCTGACTTCCTGCAAACTGTCGACCTTGTTCGCCATCGGCGATCTGGTGATCGCCGATGGCGCCTCCGCGGCGGAAAAAGCGCTGTATTACGATCTGCCGCTCCTCTTCGTGGAAGGGACGTGGTTCTCTCCGAGCAGGAGGGCGGACTTGAGCCAGAGGTTTCCGGCAGAATACATCGCGAAACTTTTCTCTTTGTCTGAATGTGGTATGAAGATGCCGCGGGAAGAAAAAAATGTGCCGCATCTCATCGAATCGTCCCTGGCCGAGGCGGATCGGTACCGCCCGCGGCGGCAAGCCTATTTCGCGTGGGTGTTCGGGGATCGGGACAGAGTGCGGCAAGGAAAGCTGATCGACCATCTGCGCTCCTTTTCCTCGCCGCAGCAAAAGCGATGCTCATGAAGCTACGGCAATTTCTGCGCAAGAAGAAAGAAAAATGGCGCAAGCGCTTCATGCCGCTCGGCAACCGCCTGCGCCTCTCCTGCCGCTGGCGGTTACGGCGATTCCATGCGCCGGCGGTTTATTCCGGTAAACCCGACTTGATCGTCTCCTTGACCTCCTATCCTCCACGGTTTGCGACGCTGCATTTCACCGTGAAAAGTCTTTTATTGCAGCGTCTGAAGCCGACGCGGCTGATCCTTTGGATCGCCCATGCGGATGCCGATCTTTTGCCGCAAAAAATACTCGATCTGCAACGAGAGGGGCTCGAGATCCGATATTGCGAGGACATCAAATCGTACAAGAAGATCATTCCGGCGCTCGAATCGTTCCCCGAGGCGATCATCGTCACGGCGGACGACGACGTCTACTACTGGCCGGATTGGCTGGCCGAGCTGGTGGCGGCATGGCGCCAGCATCCGCAGGACGTGATCGCACATCGACTCCGCCGCATCCGCCTGGAGGGAGATGCCATCCGTCCGTATAAGGAATGGGCCCTCGAGGTGACCGACCAGAGCGCCAGTCCGGTGAATTTCGCCATCGGCATCGGCGGGGTTCTGTATCCGCCTGGCTGCTTTCATCCTGCCGTGCTCGAGCGGGAGAAATTCATGCAGCTCTGTCCCGAAGCGGACGATGTCTGGCTGTATTGGATGGTGCGGCTCAATGGACGGCTCGTCCGTCATTCAGGAACGAAACACGTTCCTTATCCCTGGCGCGGCAGCCAGTCTACCAGCCTGTGGAAGAAAAACCGGGAGCGAAACGATGCTCAAATCGAGCGGATGATTTCCGTTTTCGGCGAACCTTGGATGGATCGAGCATGAATTCGATCAGGAAAATTTCGCCTCGGGAGGCGATGGGGGCATTGTTTTGTCTCTTGGCGCTTGCCTTTCCCTTCGTCTGGTTCGTCACCGATGGCAGCGTGAAAACGATCAATCAGGCCCTCTTGCTGCTTTTCCTCGTTTTCTTCTTTGAGCGGCAGGAGATCAGAAAAAATTCGCTCGTGGTCTTTTGTCTCGCTTTTTCGTTGCTGTTGTACCTCGAGTATCTTTGGCAGTATGTGACCGTTCCGGATCATCTGTTCGGCGGACGTCCACCGAGTAATTATGCCTATTTTTTTTCGTTTTTCCTGGTCCTTTCTTATGGAACGATCGTCTGGAAAAGAATCGACCCGTTTTACCTTCTTGCCGGAGCCTTCCTCGGTTTGGTATTTTTTCTTGTTTTACATGACCCTGAAAAGCACTGGCTGATTTATTTGAGTGGTGAACGAGTCAATTTCGGATTCCGCAATGACCAACACGCAGGAATTTTTTTCGGTACGGCTTTTCTCTGCATCCTTTTCTTCGGCTTCAGAGTAGGTCGTCTGCGCTCGTCTCCCCTAAGACTCATGGCGCTTGGCGGAATCGTGTCGTGTGCAGCGCTCATGCTGTTCGGGGTGGTCGCCACGCAGACGAGGGCCGTGTGGCTGGGATTGCTCGGAGCGCTCCTCACGGCGGCGGTGCTTGCGCTGATGACGGGGGGGCTGCAGCCGGTGTGGATTTGGGTGCGGCGTCCAATCCATGCCATCCCCTTGCTCTTGGCAGCCGTCATCGCGGCCGTACTGTTCGCGGCGCTCGACGTCCCGGAGCGGGTCACTGCGCGCCTTGCTCAAGAAGAGATCGGGGTGGAGACCCTTCGGGAGGCGGCTCGTTTCGATGAACGCGCCCAATTGTCGAGCAGTGGGGCGCGGATCGCCCTGTGGCGCGCTGCTCCTGACTGGATTGCCGAGAGGCCCGTGTTCGGCTGGGGAGTGTTTTCGGTCAAAAAATTGATCGCTGCCGATGAGCGCTTTACACCCGAGTTCAAGGATCGATTCGGCCATCTGCACAATTCCTATGTCGAGGCCCTGGTGGCGGTTGGCATCGTCGGCTTCGCCGGCATGCTCGCCATCGTGGGCTCGATCGGCAGAAGCGTGTATGTGGCCTGGCAGGAAGGGGCGATGCCGCGGGATGTGTTCTTGTTCTCCTGGGCCTTTCTCGTGTTCTGGGGGGTCGTCAACTCTTTCGAGTCGTACATCAATTACAAAACGGGGTTCTATTTGAACAGCGTGATCTTTGGCTTCATCTATGCTTTTTACTTGCAGCGCCCTGCAGCATCGCCGCGCAAAGAAGCGGAACAGGCGACAAGGGCGGACAAAGTGGAGGCACAGTGAGCAACCTGAAAGATCCAGGAGAGTGATCGATGGCCTCGAGCGAGCGCCCGCATCTCATCATCGGCATTTGCACCTTCCGGCGTCCGGAAATGCTGCGCCGCTGTCTTGCTTCGGTGCTGGCACAGGAATGCCCTGAAGGGTGGAAGGTCGAGATCGTGGTGGTCGACAACGACGCCCAGTCGGATCTCGCCGAGATGATAAGCCGTGCATTTCCCGATCCGAAGTATCCGATCCGCTATTTCATCGAGCCGCGACGTGGCATTCCTCATGCCAGGAACGCCGTGTGCCGCCATGCCCTGTCGGTCAAGGCGGACTTGATCGCGTTCATCGACGATGACGAAGAAGCCGATCCGGGCTGGCTGATGGCTTATGCACGAGGTGTGGCCACCTACGAGGCGCAAGCCTATACGGGTCCCGTGCGCTACATTTTCCCGCCAGGGTACGAGGATTGGCTGGCGAACAAGGGATTTGCCGAAACCAAGCACGGCGCTTTGCTCAAGCGCGCCGCCACGGCCAACGTCATGTTCCGTACCAGCGTGCTCGGGCCTGAAGGCGAGTCGTTGCAATTCGATACGAACATGGCGCTCACGGGGGGAAGCGATACCGATTTTTTCATGCGCTTGGTCCACCAGGGCGGGCGCATCGTCTATCTGAGCGACGCCGTGGCATCGGAGGCCGTCGTGCCGAACCGGCTGACGATCCGCTGGCGCCTGAAGCGCCAATATCGTTCGAGCGCGAATCGCGTCTATATCGAGTCCAAATTGTTCGGAGCCAAAAAAACCGCACGCCGTGCCGTCAAGGAACTCGTGCGGCATGGGGTGGAAGGGACGCTGCGCCTCGTCTTTTCCCCAGTCATGCTGCTTGGGGGCTATCGGAAATTCAAGCGCAGCTGGTACCACGGCCTGAGGCATTTCGCCAAGGCCGGAGGGATCATTGCGGGTCTGCGCGGGCGTCAGGTACAGCCTTATCGGCAGACGGACGGTTATTGAGGAGTGCCCACCGTGCGCCACGTCCGTCCGGCGGGTCATGCCTTCGGCAAAGCCTCCGCCAGCCGGGGTGCCAGGCGCTCGATGACCTGCTCTGGTGCGATGTCGCGCAGACATTTCAGATGCCCGAGAGGACATTCGCGGGCAAAGCAGGGGCTGCAGGGCAGGCCCAGGTGGAGAATGGAGGCGCGCTCGCTCATCGGTGGCGTGTGGTGCGGGTCGGAGGAGCCGTAGAGGGCGACCAGGGGGCGATCGAGCGCGGCCGCCACGTGCATGAGGCCCGAGTCGTTGCTCACCACGGCCGAGCACAGCGACATGAGGTCGATGGCTTCGCCCAATCGGGTCTTGCCGCCCAGATCGAGGCAGCGGTTACCACTCAGGCGATCGATGGCCTGGGTGATCGCGGCGTCCTTGGCCGAACCGAAGAGCCACACTGCATAGCCTTGCTCCAACGCCCAGCGGGCCACGGCGGCGTAGTGTTCTTCCGGCCAACGCTTGGCGGGGCCAAATTCCGCGCCGGGGCACAGGCCAAGGACGGGGCTATCAGGCAGCTCGCGCCCCAGGCGGCGCAGCGCCTGCAAAGCCCCCTCGGGCGAGGCGATGAGCTCGGGGCGCGGCAGGGGCTCGGGCAGCGGGGCTTCGGGCGGCAGGCCGAGGGCGACGAAGCGCTGCACGGTCATGGGCAGCCGAACCGGATCGAGCCGACGCAGGTCGTTGATGAGTCCATAGCGCATCTCGCCGCGAAAGCCGGTACGCCGGGGGATGCCGGCGACGAAAGGCAGGATGGCGGATTTGAAGGAATTGGTGAGCAGGATGGCTTGCTCGTACCCCTTGGGGCGCAGCGCCCGTCCGATGCGGATGCGCTGCCACAGATCGAGTTTGCCATGCTGAAAGGGCAGAGCGATGGCTTGACGCACTTCCGGCATCCGTTCCAGCAGCGGCAGGGTCCAGGCGGGTGCGGCCACGTCGATCGCGCAGTCTTCGTCCTGCTGCTCGAGCAGCTTGAAAAGGCTCTGCGCCAGGATCATGTCGCCGATCCAGGAAGGGCCGATGACCAGGATTTGCCGGTTCGTCATGGGCGCCTCGAGCAACCTACTGCGCGGCTGCATGGCGGCGTTGCGCGGTGCTCGGATGCTCGCCTATCTT
>NZ_JSYB01000068.1:0-4306 GCF_054823945.1 Tepidiphilus sp. HLB4
GAATTTACAGAAAGGATGGTACACAACCCCTTCTGCACCGCCACCTGCTTTTGTGCCGCATCGAGCTGCGCCTTCAAAGAAGCCAATCCCGCATTATGCAATGCCATCCGTTCCACCCAGGCGGTAGCCGGCTCCTGTAACACCTCGTGTGCCAAACCCCGCACCTCGGTAAATGGCATCAGATCCTCCGGATTAACCTCCTGCCCGATCAAGGCCGCCATATCCTGGCGTCCCGTCTCGATCTGCCCCTGCCAATCGACCACGTTCGCCTGCGCCGCATCCAGCCTGGCCTGCGCCTCCTCGATCTCGATGCGCGTCCCCAGCCCTGTCTCGAAGGCCCGCTGTGCCTGGCGCAATGCCTCCGCATAGCGCGCCACGTCCTGCTCGGCCACCTTCAGCTGAGATTTCGCTTCCAGCAATGCCAGATACGCTTTGGCTACCCGAGCGAGTAGCGTGGCGGTTTCGGCATCCAATGCCCGCGCGCTCGCTTCCGCCAGACTTTGCGCCCGCTCCCAGCTGCGCCATTCGGCCGGACGATAAAGCCCCTGGCGCACCTGCAGCGCCCAGTTCTTCGTATCCGGTTCGTCGTAACGAGAGGGATAGGGTCCAGACAAATATTTGGTATGTGTATATTGCTTGCCACGCGCCGCCGCCGCCGACACCTGCGGCAGCAGCCGGGAGCGCGCCACATCCACCCCTGCTTCGTCCTGAGCGGCACGCGAAGCGGCGATCTTCACCTGTGCGTCGTAGTTTTTCGCCAAGTGGAAAGCTTCGGTGAAATCCAACGCCCATACCGGCAAAGCCCATATTCCACTCAACAGTCCCGCTACCAACCAACGCCCGTACATTTTCATCGCTCCCGGCCTGCCTCGTGCCAGGCTTTTTTCACGGGCGAGAGCAGATACTCCGCCACCGTGCGCTCGCCCAGCAGGATTTCCGCCGTGGTCTGCATGCCGACAGACAACGGATACTTCACCCCATCCGTCTCCAGGGCGCCTGCCTCGAGCATCACCAAGGCCTTGTAGCGCAGCGGGCGCTGCCCCACGCCCTGTAGTCCCTTGTCGCGGGCTTCTTCTTCGCTCTGGGCATCGGCGCTCACGTGTTCGACGGTGCCTTGCCCCATGCCATATTTCTGGAACGGATAGGTGGCGAACTTGAGCTTGACCGGCTGACCTGTACGCACGAAGCCGATGTCCTCGTTCGAGACCCAGACCTCGGCCTTGAGCTTTTCTTCTTGGGGCACGAGGCTCGCGAGCACGGTACCGGGTTGCACCACCGTGCCCGCGGTGTGCGTGGCCAGATCCTTGATCACGCCGTCCTGCGGGGCCTTCAGTTCCAGCAGTGCGCGCCGGTGCTGCTGCTTTTGCAGCTCTTGGGTCAGCTTGTCGAGCTGCGCCTGCGCCTCATGGCGCTCGGCGTGCAACTGCCGCACATAGTCGGCCTCGATCTGCTTGAGTTTCTTCTGTGACTGGTCGATGCTGGCCTGGGCAGAGGCAATCAAGTACCCTTGCGTGGCCAGTTCCTGTTCCTTCTCGATGCGCTCGCGCCGCTTGTCCGAGCCCATCAAGGTTCCGGCGAAACCCTCCTTGACCAGTTGCTCGTAGGCATTGTCCTGCTCGCGGTAATGCGGCAGCACGGCTTCCAGCCGCTCTTTCTGCTGGCGGGCAGCCGCCAGTTCCTGCTGCGCCTTGACCAGGCGGCTGCGTTCCTCGGCTAATGCTGCGGCCAGGGCATCGCGGTTGGCTTGGTACTGCGCGCCGGTTTCGCGCACGAGCGCCGCCGGGGTCTGAACGTCCGGCTGGAAGGGTTTGCCGGTGAGTTCAGCATCGATGCGGGCAAGCGCAAGCCGCTTGCGAGCGTATTCGGTGGCAATGGCGTCCAGATCGGCGTTGGTGATCAGCGCATCCATGCGCATCAGGGTTTGACCGGCGCGCACGGTCTCGCCCTCGCGCACCAGAATTTCCTTGACGATGCCCGCTTCCGAGGGTTGCACGATCTTGAGATAGCTGGCGGGCACCAGCTTGCCGTCGGCCACCGCGACAATGTCCAGCCGCCCGAGCAGCGCCCAGATGATGAGAAAGGCGACTAGCGCCAAGATGGCCCACAGCACGCGCCGCCCCTGTGGATGCGGTGCGCTGTGCTGCAAACGGATGAGCGGCGGGTGAAAGGCCTGATGGTCGCTCTGGGCGTGTTGTACGAGGGACTTCAATGAAGGCATGCCGGGGGCTCTCTTAATGGTTCTTGGGGCTTCCGGGTGAAAGCGCTTGCGGACAGCGGGCGATGTCTCATGAAACCTCGTCCGCCGCCCTCCTTAGCAGGAAGCACGCTGGCCCTGCTTTTAGCCTGACAGTTTGCCCAAGCCCTCGCTCAGTCCGCTGAAGCCCTTGAGCTGGGTGCCCGTGCCGCAGGCCAGTGACACGGCATCGACGCCGCCGCGCGCGCCGGGAGCACCCCCGTGCAGCCAGCCCATGAGGCCGGTCAGGTCGGCCCCCTGGTTGGCGTGGCTCCAGGCAGGCGCGCCCTGGCGTTCGGCGTCGAGCCGGTTCAGGGCGTGGGTCAGCTCGGCCCAGTGGCGTTCGACATCGTGGTTGGCCTGACCCTGACCGGCCTGCCCGGAGGCTTGCTGCGGCTCGCCCCATTGCTCGAACCAGCGGCGATCCAGCGCAGGCAGGGCCGAATGGTGCGACTGGGCGGACTTGTCATCGTGCTTGAAGCCATCGAGGAAACGCCCCAAGGGGTCATCATCACGCTCGGCCCCCGGTTTGCGGCCTGGCTGGCCCGGCGAGGTACCCGCGCCGTCGTTGCTGTTGGCGCCGTGGCCGGGGGGCGGTGCATCCGCGCCGTTGCCCACACCTTCATTGCCTTTCTGATCAGTAGGAACAACCGTCTTGTTGCCAAAGCTGATCGAGAAGACATCCGAGGCGGTCGAGCACTCGCCATGGCCGTCGGACGCGGTGACGCGCACATCGATGCCGCCCTTGGCATTGGCCGGAGCCGTGCCGCTGAAGGTCTGCGTGGCGGCGTCGAACTTGAGCCAGCTCGGCAGCGGCTTGCCGTTGGACAAGGTGGCCGTGTAGCTCAGCGTGTCGTTGCGGTCGGCGTCGCGGAAGCTGCCTGCGGGCACCTTCCACGAGAACGCCTTGCCCTTGGCCAGTTGCACGTCGGAGAGGCAGCGCACCAGATCAGGCGTGTCGTTGGTGCCCTGCACAGTCACCGTCAATGCGCCGTCGCTGCGCTGGGTGCCGTCACTGGCCAGGTAGCTGAAGGTTTCCGTGACGGACTCGCCCGCGCCCAGCCCTTGCACCTTGTTGGAGCAATCGTCGAGCACATAGGCGTAGGTGCCGTTGGCGAGCAGGGTCAGCACGCCGTATTCGCCGCGCCGGATGCCCGGATCGGCCACGGCGAGGCGCGCGCCTTCCGGGTCGCGGTCGTTGGCGAGTACATTGCCCCAGGTGAAGAGCTGGCGATCCTCGATCAGATTGGCCGCATCCGGAGTGGTGATCGGGCCGGAGACGACCTCGAGGGCGAAGCTCTGGCTCGCGGATGCGCCGAGAGAATCGGTCGCCGTCACGCGCAAGGCATAGTTGCCCGCCGTGGCCGGTGTGCCGCTGAAGCTGCCGGTGGCCGCGTCGAAGGCGAGCCAATCGGGCAGCGCGCTGCCGTCGGCAAGCGCCGCGGAGTAGGCCAGCACATCGCCCGCATCGACATCGACGAAAGCGCCTTCGGGCAGTTGCCAGCTCAAGGGCGTGCCCGCGCGACCGGTCTGGTTGGCGAGCAGCGTGCCGACCTCGGGAGCATCGTTGACGTTGGTCACGCCGATGGCGAAGGTCTGGCTCGCCTGTGCACCCGCCACGTCAGAGGCGATCAAGCGCACCGAGACGCTGCCCACGTCACCGTTGGCCGGCGTGCCGCTGAAGGTGCGCGTCGCCGCATCGAACCGGAGCCAAGAGGGCAACGCCGAGCCATCGGCCTGGGTGGCCGAGAGCGTGAGCGTGTCATTCGCATCCACATCGCGGAAGGCGTCCGGCAGCACGGTGAAGGCAAACGGCGCATCCTCGGTTGCTTGCTGGTCGGCCAGCACGACGGCGACTTCCGGCGCGTCGTTGGTGTTCTGCACGCTGATATTGAAGGTTGTGCTGGCGGCAGCGCCGAAATGATCCCTGCCTTCCACCACAAGCTCGATGTCACCCACGTGATCGTTCGTGGGTCGTCCGCTCAAAGTTCGGGATACAGGATCAAAGCTCAGCCATGTCGGCAGCGGATCGCCGTTGGCTAGTTGTCAGGTCCCGGACGATTGCGTGGCACT
>NZ_JSYB01000006.1:0-98555 GCF_054823945.1 Tepidiphilus sp. HLB4
GGAATTTACAGAAAGGATGGTACACAACCACGGATCGAAAGGGAGCTCGCGCGGGAGATGGGCCAGCTAGGGTTCATCGCGCCGGAGCTCCCCGTGGACTTCGGTGGCTCGGGGCTGGATCGCCTCAGCAGCGGCTTACTGCTCGAGAGCATCGCCAGGGGCGATTTCAACGTCGCCTATGTCAATCTCCTCGCCTCCTTGTGCGGGCAGATCGTTGCACAATACGTACGGCCGCTCCTCCATGGCAAGGGAATGGTTGCGGGCAGTGACGGCGGGAGAGAAACTCATCGCGATCGCCCTGACCGAACCCCACGCAGGGTCGGACGCCGCCCGCATCCGGTTGCGAGCGCAGCGCAAAGGCGATCATTTCGTGCTCAACGGAGAGAAGACCTCGATTTCGATGGCTACCCAAGCCGACGTGGCGGTAGTCCTTATGGCTGAAAGACCAAGAGCTTCCGCACACGGCCGAGGCGGCGATGTGCAAGTGGTGGGCCCCCAAGCTCGCCTGCGAGATCATCCAGCAGTGCCTGATCGCCCACGGTCACGGAGGCTACAGCAACGATCTGCCGTTCGGTCAGCGCTACCGCGACGTGCTCGGTCTGCAGATCGGCGACGGCACCGCCAACATCATGAAGATGATCATCTCCCGGCAGATGCTCGCCCGGCATCGCCCCTAGAGTTTGGCCATGTTGTTATGCAGAACGTTGAGATAATGGATGAAGGTGATGCGATCGTCGAACGACAACCCCTTGAGCGCCTTGTCGTAGAAATCGTGGATCGGTTCGGCAAGATCGGCCCAGAGCTTCTCCCCTTTCGCGGTAAGGCGCACCTTGCGCGAGCGACGGTCCTCCTCGCCGGTGACGCGTTCGACGTACCCCTGGCGTTCCAGGCGGTTGAGGATGCCGAAAAGGTTCTGCCGGCTCACCAGCAGATAGCGGCTGAGCTCACCCACGGTCATCCCCTCGGCCGCCTGCGGACGGGAGAGTGCCCCGAGCACCGACCACTGCTGGGTGGTCACGCCAAACTCGCTCAGCGCCTGCGTCCCTTTGGTGTGCAGCGTGTTGGCCGTCTGAAAGAAACGAAAGAAGAGACGGTTGTTGATCTCGACGATGGCGAGGGTCTTTTCAGGGGTCAGATCCTTCATGGGCAACTCATGGCGCAAAGGCACGCGGCGGGAAAGAATAGGAAAGTATAACCGTAGGGGTCCCGGCACCGGGATCGTGTTCGATACCAAGGAGGAAGGAGGAAGATGATGAAAGGCTTGCGCGACAAAGTAGCGGTAATCACGGGCGGCGGAGGCGGGATCGGTGCGGCCATCTGCCGCCGCTTCGGCGAAGAGGGCACGGCTGTAGCGGTGCTCGATCTCAACGGCAAAGCCGCCGAGGAGGTGGCTGGGGAGATCCGTGCCGCCGGCGGCAAGGCCAAAGCCTACCCCGTCGACCTCACCGTACAGGAACAGGTACAGGCCACGGTGGCGGCGGTCGAGAATGATCTCGGCCCCATCGACATCCTCGTCAACAACGCGGGCTGGGACCGGGCGGCTCCTTTCCTCAAAACCGACAAGGCGCTGTGGGACAAGATCGTGGCGGTCAACCTCTACGGGCCGCTCTACATGCACCACGCAGTGCTGAGCCGGATGGCGGCACGCGGCAAGGGGCGGGTCGTGAACATCGCCTCGGACGCGGCGCGCGTGGGCTCGTCGGGCGAATCAGTCTATGCCTTTTGCAAAGGCGGGCTGGTGGCGTTCTCGAAAACGATCGCCCGCGAGCTCGCCCGGCAGAAGATCAACGTGAACGTCGTCTGCCCCGGCCCCACCGACACGGCACTCTTTCGCGATTTTGCCGGCGAAGGCGAACAAGGAGAGAAGCTGCGCGCGGCGCTCATCAAGGCAATCCCTTTCGGCCGTCTGGGCGAACCCGAAGACGTGGCGGGCATCGTGGTGTTTCTCTCCAGCGACGAAGCGGCCTTCATCACCGGCCAGGTCATCAGCGTCTCCGGCGGCCTGACGATGGCCGGCTGATCCACCCAAAAGGAAGGAGCAAGAAGATGGAATATCAGGACATTCTCTACACCAAGGTCGATGGCGTGGCCACGATCACGATCAACCGCCCGCAGCGCTACAACGCCTTCCGCGCCCAAACCTGCGAGGAAATGATCCACGCCTTCAAAGATGCAGACTTCGACCGCAGCATCGGCGTGGTGGTACTCACCGGCGCCGGTGACAAGGCGTTCTGCACCGGCGGAGACCAGAGCACCCACGAGGGCGGCTACGGCGGGCGTGGTGCCATCGGCCTGCCGATCGAGGAAGTGCAGAGCGTGATCCGTGACATCGCCAAGCCGGTGATCGCGCGGGTGAACGGCTATGCGATCGGCGGCGGCAACGTGCTCGTGACGCTGTGCGATCTGGCGATCGCCTCCGAGACGGCGCAGTTCGGCCAGGTTGGTCCCAAGGTAGGCTCGGTGGATCCCGGATTCGGTACGGCGCTGCTGGCGCGCGTCGTGGGGGAGAAGAAGGCACGCGAAATCTGGTATCTGTGCCGGCGCTACACGGCCCAGGAAGCGCTGGCCATGGGGCTCGTCAATGCCGTGGTGCCGCCCGAGCGGCTCGACGAGGAAGTGCGCCGCTGGTGCGACGAGATCCTGGAGAAGAGCCCGACTGCGATCGCACTGGCGAAGAAGTCGTTCAACGTCGACACCGAGATGATCCGCGGCATGGGAGCGCTGGCGATGCAGGCGCTGCGCCTCTACTACGAGACGCCGGAATCGGCCGAGGGCGTGCGCGCGTTCCAGGAAAAACGCAAGCCCGATTTCCGCAAATACGTCAAATGAGGGCGCGTCGATGATCCGGGACGAGGAAACCTTGACGCTTCTGCTCGACACGATCGCCCGCTTCGTACGCGAGCGTCTGGTGCCGGCCGAGGCGGAAGTGGCGCGCACCGACCGCATCCCCGAGGAGATCGTCGCCGAGATGCGCCGCCTGGGGCTCTTCGGCCTGACGATCCCCGAAGAATACGGCGGCATGGAGCTCACCATGGAGGAAGAAGTGCGGGTGTACTTCGAAATGGGGCACACCTCGCCGGCCTTCCGTTCCTATTTCGGCACCAACTGCGGCATCGGCAGCCAGGCGATCGTCATCGACGGGACGCCGGAGCAGAAAGCCCGCTATCTGCCCCGCCTCGCCTCCGGCGAGCTCATCGGCTCCTTCGCTCTGACGGAACCGGGCGCCGGGTCGGACGCAGCAAGCCTGAGGACGACCGCGGTGCGTGAAGGCGACTGTTATGTGCTCAACGGCACCAAACGCTTCATCACCAACGCCCCGGAAGCCGGCATCTTCACCGTGATGGCCCGCACCGATCCTGCCAAAAAAGGAGCCGACGGCATCTCCGCCTTCCTCGTCGAGCGCGACACACCGGGCCTGTGGGTCGGCCCGCCCGACGTCAAAATGGGCCAGCGCGGGGCCCACACCGCCGACGTCGTCTTCGAGAACTGCCGCGTGCCGGCCGAAAACCTCATCGGCGGACGCGAAGGCCAAGGCTTCAAGACGGCGATGAAAGTGCTCGACAAAGGGCGCATCGCCATCGCCGCAACCGCGGTCGGCGTGGCCGAGCGCATGCTGCAGGATGCGCTGCGCTACGCCTGTGAGCGTGAGCAGTTCGGCAAGCCCATCGCCGAATTCCAGCTAGTCCAGGCGATGCTCGCCGACAGCCAGGCCGAGATCTACGCCGCGCGCTGCACGGTGCTCGATGCCGCGCGCCTGCGGGATGCGGGAGAGAACGTCAACCTGCAGGCGGCCTGCGCCAAGATGTTCGCCACCGAGATGTGCGGCCGCGTGGCCGACCGGGCCGTGCAGATCCACGGCGGCGCGGGGTACATGGCCGAATACGGCATCGAGCGCTTCTACCGCGACGTGCGGCTCTTCCGCATCTACGAAGGCACCACGCAGATCCAGCAGCTGGTGATCGCGCGCAACCTCATCCGTTCGGGGAAAATCTACGGCTGAGTCGCGTCCACGTCCAAGGGTTCGCGCAACGCAAAACCGAACGCCTGCCGCTCGCTGGCAGGTGCTCGAGTCGCGTACCGGCCGTTCGTGTCTCGCTCATGTTCAGCCAATGCTCCCCATCTCCGCCCGAAAATGCCGCGCATAGCGCCGCGAGACGCGTTCGGCCGACAGCAATACCGGCACGTCCGCGCACCGGAAATCCGCATCCAGCGCGGGCGCACCGCACAGCCACGCCCCCGCGTTGAGGTAGGCCTTGAGGAGCGCCGGGCAAGGTGCCGGCTCGGCGCGTGTCGCCCCTTCGACCTCAGGCAGCGGCCGGCGCGGCGTGACGCGATATTCGATCGGTGCAGCGCGTTCCGCCCACTGTGCCACAAACAGGGCATGAACCGCGTCGAGCCCCGCATGCAGCGGCACCGACGCCAACCCGAAGAGATAACGGTAGCCGCGCACGTCCAGATAGCTCGCCAGGCCGGCAAAGAGCAGCGCGATCACCCCGCCATGACGGTGTCCCGGCGCGATGCAGGCCCGCCCCACCTCCACCATGCGCTCGCGCAAGGGGTCGAGGCGCACCAGATCGTATTCCTGCTCGGAATACAAGCCGCCCACGCGCTTCGCCCCTTCCGGCGTGAGCACGCGATAGCAGCCGACCACGCGCTGCTCCACCCGGTCGCGCACGATGAGGTGCTCGCAATACGGATCGAAGAAATCGCAATCGAGCCCAGGAATACGGCTCGTCAAACGCGCCCCGAGTTCATCGTGAAAGACGCGGTAGCGCAGACGCTGCGCCTCATACACGTCGAGCTCGCTCGCGGCGAGCGCCAGTTCATAGCGTCCCAGCGCCGGCAAGGTGGCGCGCTGGTGTTGCACGGCAACGGCAAGGGTCATGACGGCTCCTGCGGCACGAGTCCCGATCGGGACGACGGCGGCAGAGTAAGCACGTCAGGTTACATGGTGATGTCAACGGCACATCGCTGCAACCCTTCCCTCACCCCAGCACACCACCCAGGAAACCGCACCCGCCGACCACTGCCCAAGGCGGCACGCGCCAGAAGAGCAGCGCGACGAAGGCGACGAGCGCGAGACAGAAATCCTGCGGCCGCAGGATCGCGCTGGTCCACACCGGCTGATAGAGCGCGGCAAGCAGGAGGCCGACCACTGCGGCATTGACGCCGGCGAGCGCCGCCTGCGTATGCCGCAGGTGGCGCCATTTCGCCCAGAACGGCAGTGCGCCGAGGATCAGGAAGAACGAAGGCAGGAAAATCGCGGTGAGCGCGAGCAGACCGCCCGTCCAGCCCGCCGGCGCCACCTGACGCACGGCACCGAGAAAAGCCGCGAAGGTGAAGAGCGGCCCCGGCACCGCCTGCGCCGCCCCGTAGCCGGCGAGGAACGTCTGCGCGTCGACCCAGCCGCGCGGCACCGTCTCCGCCTGCAGCAACGGCAGCACCACGTGCCCTCCGCCGAAGACGAACGCGCCGGCGCGGTAGAATGCATCGACGAGCGTGAGCGTGGGATTTGCGGTCAAGTGGGCGAGCAGCGGCAGGACCATGAGCAGCGCGGCGAAGAGCGCGAGCCAAAAGAGGCCCGTGCGCCGTCGCACCGCGATCGGCAACGGCTCGGGCAGCGGTAATTCCCGCCCTGGGAGTAGTGCCAAACCGGCCACGCCCGCCGCCGCGATGACCGCCACCTGCACCCAGGCCAGTGGCGCGAGCGCGACGCAGCACGCCGCCACCGTCATCAGCGTCACGCGCCGCGCATCGGGACACAGCGTGCGCGCCATGCCCCACACCGCCTGCGCCACCACCGCCACCGCCGCCACTTTCAAACCGTGCAAGACGCCGGCGGGAACCGCCTGGGCGTAGTGCGTCAGGCCCAGCGCGAACAGGATCATCGCCACCGCCGAGGGCAGGGTGAACCCGAGCCAGGCGGCGAGCGCCCCGCCGTAGCCGGCCCGCAGATAGCCTAATGCCATTCCCACCTGACTGCTCGCCGGTCCCGGCAGGAACTGGCACAGCGCCACCAGATCGGCATATTCCCGCTCGTCGAGCCAGCCACGGCGCACCACGAACTCCTCGCGAAAATAGCCCAGATGCGCGATCGGCCCGCCGAACGACGTCAGCCCCAGGCGCAGAAAGACGAACAAGACGTCCCACGCCCCTGCCCTTTTTCGTTCCCCGTTCATTGCCCCTCCCTCCACATCTGCGCCGGGCACATCGACCGCCTGGTCGACTCAGGATAGTCGGTGAACGGTTTTTCGGGTATCGTATGCTTGACATCATTCAATACTTCAACAATAATGGAAATATGGAAATGTTACTTGCTGCCGAACTCCTCGCCGCGCTGGGGCACGAAACGCGGCTCGCCATCTTCCGCCTGCTCGTCGAAGCTGGGCCGCAGGGTCGCTATCCGAACGAACTGAGCGAAGCGCTCGGCCTGCCTCCCACCACACTGTCCTTCCACCTCGCGCATCTGAACCGCGTCGGTCTCATCCGCCGGCACAAAGAGGGGCGGTACCTGCGCTACGCCGCTGCTTACGAGACGATGGACGAACTCCTTGCCTTCCTCACGCAGAACTGCTGCGGCGGGGTCACTTGCCTCTCTGGGGCGGCAACCGGACCCAGCGAAAAACGCCCTCCGACGACCATCCTTGCGCCCCAAGGAACATGACGATGACGAAAACCGTGCTCGTGCTGTGCACGCACAATGCCTGCCGCTCGCAACTGGCAAAAGCTATTCTCACGCACGACCTCGCTCCCGCGGTGCGGGCGATTTCGGCGGGCACCCGGCCGGCGAACGAAGTGCCGGCCGAAGTGTTCGCCGCGCTGCGCCTCGCCGGCCTGCCGGCCGATGGGCTCGTGCCCAAATCCCTCGACGCCGTGCTCGACGAACCGGTCGAGCTCGTCGTCACCGTCTGCGACGAGGCCAAGGAATCCTGCCCCGTCTTCCCGCGTCCGGTGCCACGGCTGCACGTTGCCTTCCCCGACCCGATGGGGCAGCCGCTTGCGCGTTTCCTCGAAGTGCGCGACGAAATCCGCGCCAGGCTGGTGCCTGCCGTTCGCCAGGCTCTGGATGCTGAACGAGGAGCCCGTCCATGAGCGCTCCCGCCTCGCCTTTGGGATTCTTCGAACGCTATCTCACGCTCTGGGTGCTCCTGTGCATCGGTGCCGGCATCGGGCTAGGGCAGGCGCTGCCCGAGGTGTTCGCGGCACTCTCCCGCTGCACGGTGGCCGAAGTCAATTTGCCGGTGGGTCTCCTCATCTGGGTAATGATCGTCCCGATGCTGGTGAAGGTCGATTTCAGCGCCCTGCACGACCTGCGCCGCCACGTGCGCGGCATCGGCGTGACGCTCTTCGTCAATTGGCTGGTCAAACCCTTTTCGATGGCATTCTTCGGCTGGTTCTTCATTCGCCAGCTTTTTGCCCCGTGGCTACCGGCCGGCGAAATCGATGCCTATCTCGCCGGGCTCATCCTGCTCGCCGCTGCGCCGTGCACGGCGATGGTCTTCGTCTGGAGCCGGCTCGCCGACGGCGACCCGCTGTTCACCCTCACCCAGGTGGCCGTCAACGATCTCATCATGGTCTTCGCCTTCGCGCCGCTCGTCGGTTTTCTGCTCGACCTGTCGGCGATCACGGTACCGTGGCAGACGCTCGTCGCCTCGGTGCTCCTCTACCTCGTCATTCCGGTCGTCCTCGCCCAACTCTGGCGCAAACGGCTCATGAAACGCGGCGAGGCGGCCTTTGCCGCGGCGATGCGCCGCATCGCGCCGTGGTCGACGGCGGCGCTCCTTGCCACCTTGGTGCTGATCTTCGCCTTCCAGGGGCAGGCCATCCTCGCGCAGCCTCTGGTAATCGCACTGTTGGCCATTCCCATCGTGGTGCAGGTCGCCTTCAACGCCGCACTCGCCTACGGTCTCAACCGCGCCTTGGGCGAGGACCACGCCGTCGCCTGCCCGTCGGCCCTGATCGGTGCCTCCAACTTCTTTGAACTGGCGGTGGCCACGGCCATCAGCCTGTTCGGTCTTGCCTCCGGTGCGACGCTCGCCACGGTGGTCGGCGTGCTGATCGAAGTGCCGGCCATGTTGCTTGTCGTGAAATTCGTGCGTCTCTCACGCGGCTGGTACGAACACCGCACGGTGTGAGCCACGACCCCTGCCCGCCGGCGACGGTAGGCAAACCTCCCTCCCTCGAACCCAAGGAGTTCCATCATGCCCAAACTCGAAGTCTTCGATCCCGCCCTGTGCTGCGCGACCGGCGTCTGCGGCGTCGATGTCGACCCGGCGCTCGCGCAATTCGCCGCCGATCTCAAGTGGCTGGAAGCGCACGGCGTGACGGTCGAACGCCACAACCTCGGCCAGGACCCCGCCGCGTTCGCCACCAATCCGCGCGTGCTGGCGCTTTTGCAACAGGGCAACGACCGCCTGCCGGCCGTTTTTCTCGACGGCGAACTGCTCGCCAGCGGCGCCTACCCCGATCGCCACGCGTTGGCCGCAAAACTCGGCCTGACCGATGTTTCCGCCACCGACGCCCCGGCAAGCGGCACCTGCTGCGCCGCTCAACCCGCCGCCGTCCAGGGCAAAAGCTGCTGTTGAACGCCACCAACAAGGAATCCGCCACCATGAACCTGCTCACCCTCGACACACGCTATCTCTTCTTCACCGGCAAGGGCGGAGTCGGCAAGACCTCGCTCTCCTGCGCCACCGGCCTCTCCCTGGCGCAGCGCGGCAGGAAAGTTCTCATCGTCAGCACCGACCCGGCCTCCAATCTGAGCGAAGTACTCGGCACGCCGGTCGGGCATGCCCCGACGCCGATCGTGGGGGCGCCGAACCTTTTTGCGCTCGATCTCGACCCGCGCGCCGCGGCAGCGGCCTACCGCGAACGCATGGTCGCACCCTACCGTGGCATCTTGCCCGAGGCGGCCATCCAGAGCATGGAAGAGCAGTTTTCCGGGGCCTGCACCGTGGAAATTGCCGCCTTCGACGAATTCGCGCGACTCTTGGGCGACCCATCCGCCACCGCCGGATTCGACCACGTCATCTTCGACACCGCCCCTACCGGTCACACCCTGCGGCTCCTCACCCTGCCGAGCGCCTGGGATGAATTCATCGCATCCACGACCGGTGGCGCCTCCTGCCTGGGGCCGCTCGCCGGGCTACAGCAACAGCGCGAACGCTACGCCGCCACGGTCGCCCGGCTGGGCAATCCGGCCGAGACCACCCTGGTGCTCGTCAGCCGTCCCGAACGCGCCGCGCTGCGCGAGGCCGAGCGCACCCGCGTCGAGCTGGCAGAACTCGGCATCCGCAACCTGCATCTGGTGATCAACGGGCTATTCGCCGACGAAACCGGCGACGATGCCATCGCCCGTGCCATGGCCGAGCGTCACGCCGCGGCGCTTGCCGCCATCCCACCCGGACTCGCCGCCCTGCCGCAAAGTACCCTGCCCTTCCTGCCGCGCGGTACGACCGGGCTTGCCGGTTTGCAGCAATTGCTCTCTGGCACGCCACCCGCCCCGCAGGGGCCGGTAGCGCTGCCGGAAGTCACCGACCTGCCGCCAGGCTTGTCCGCTTTTATCGACGAACTTGCCCGCCAGGATCACGGCGTCGTCCTCACCATGGGCAAAGGCGGCGTGGGCAAGACTTCGGTAGCTGCGGCGATTGCGCTCGCGCTCGCCGAGCGCGGCAAGAAAGTCACCTTGTCGACCACCGACCCGGCGGCGCACCTTGCCGACGCGCTCGCGGGCGAAACCGCCGGCCTCACGGTGACGCGCATCGACCCGGCTGCCGAACTCGCCCGTTACACCTCCGAAGTACTCGAACAAAAGGGCAAGGACCTCACGCCAGAGGCGCGCGCCATGCTGGAAGAAGACCTACGCTCGCCCTGCACCGAGGAAATCGCCGTCTTCCGCGCCTTCGCCCACACCGTGGCCGGCGGTACCTCCGGTTTCGTCGTGCTTGACACGGCACCTACCGGCCATACCATTCTGTTGCTCGACGCGACCGAGGCTTACCACCGCGAAGTCCTGCGCACCCAGGGCGACCTGCCCGAAGCGGTGCGCGAACTGCTGCCGCGCCTGCGCGACCCTGACTTCACGCACGTCTGCATCGTCACCCTACCGGAATCCACGCCGGTTTCCGAAGCCGAGGCGCTCGAAGCCGACCTCGAGCGCGCCGGCATCCACCCCTTCGGCTGGGTGATCAACCAGTCGCTGCTCGCGAGCGGCACGCGCCATCCGTGCCTTGCCGAACGCGCCGCCTACGAACTGCCCTTCATCCGCCGCGTACAGCAACACACACGCGGCCGCTGCGTGCTGATTCCGTGGTTCGCCCGAGAGCCGGTCGGCCGCGACGGTCTGTGGCAGCTCGTCGATGCCGGGGAAAAGAGCCGTTACTGCGCTGCGGCCTGAGGCAGGAAAAGGAAAGGGACGCCTCGTTGCACCGAACGCCCCTTTCCACGCTCACCACCAGTATGTGGGATACGCTCGCCCCGTGCGCAAGTTATTGACGATCAACGCCACCCCGACCAGGGCGAGCGCCCCGCATAAGGTCGGCGTGAGCAAGAACGGCCACGACGCCCCCGAGAGCATGACGATGACCGGGTTCGAGCCGGCCGGCGGATGGACGGTACGGGTGAGTTGCATCCCGGCGATCGTGCAGCCCGCCGCCAGCGCCATGCTCCACCAAGCATCCCCGAGCAGATGCAGGAACACCAAGCCCACGAGTGAAGCGAGCAAGTGGCCACCGATCACGTTGCGCGGCTGGGAAAAGGGCTATCGGGAAATCCAAAGAGCAACACGCAACTGGCGCCGAACGAACCCAGAACGAGCGGCAGCTGCGCCCGGCTCGAAGCATAGGCCACCACGGCGATCGCGATTGCCCCCCGAGTCCGGCCCAAGCGATATCCCCCAAAGGGGCTCGCGGCGGGCATACGGCACCGCCAATTTTCCATTTGCTGACGAATCCGATCATGAGGGGCTCCCAAGGCGTCGTCGAAAGATGGCGTGCAAGAGACACGAAACTGATAATACAGACCTGTCTGTATATGTCAACTTGGGCTTGCCCTTCTCTTCCCATATACTTCACCTTGCCTGCCACAGCGATGCTTCCGATGCGCGACACCCGCCAGCTCCTACTCGATACGGCCGAGCGCCTTTTCTACGCTCACGGCTACCACGCCGTCGGCATCGATCGGATCGTGGCCGAATCCGGCGTCTCCAAGATGACGCTCTACAAACACTTTCCCTCGAAGGACGCCCTGATCGCCGCCGTCCTCGAGCGACGCGACGCAGCGTTTCGCGCTGCGATGGATGCCTTCGTCGCCTCGTTCGACTCACCTTGGGAACGACTCGAAGCGGTGTTCGTCTGGCACGAACGCTGGTTCAACGAACCCACCTTCAACGGCTGCATGTTCATCAGCGCCGCGGCGGAGTATCCAGCACCGGATGATCCGATCCACCTCGCCGCCAAGGCTCACAAGGAAGCGATCCGAAAGAAGATCAAAGAGATCGTGTCACCACTCACCGAGGAATCCGCCGCCGGACGCCTCGCTGCACAAGTACTCTTGCTCCTCGAAGGAGCCATCGTGACGGCGCTCGTGCTCGGAGAGAAAGATTCCCCTCGCAGCGCCTGGCAAGCAACCCAGACCATCCTGGCGCAGAGCAGACCGAAGACGACAGCACCGACCGTTTCGGCTGATTCGTCCACCCCGCGGCACGATGCGTTATCATGAATGCTTCGCATCGATGCCGTGGAGAAACAGGTACGCCATGAACGAAGTCACCGACTTCGGCTTCCGCAAGGTACCCGAACCCGAAAAGAAACGCCTCGTTGGCCGGGTATTTTCCTCGGTCGCCGGCAAGTACGACCTGATGAATGATCTCATGTCGCTCGGCCTGCACCGGCTGTGGAAAAAGTTCGCCGTGACCGTCTCCGGCGTACGCCCCGGCCACCGCGTGCTCGACATCGCCGGCGGCACGGGCGATCTGGCGCTCGCCTTCGCCCGGCGCGTGGGCCCCACCGGGGAAGTCTGGCTCACCGACATCAACGGTGCCATGCTCGCGCGCGGGCGCGACCGGCTCCTCGACGAAGGGGTGCTCGTGCCCACGGCGCAGTGCGACGCCGAAGCGCTCCCCTTCCCCTCGGATCATTTCGACTGCGTCAGCGTCGCCTTCGGCCTACGCAACATGACGCACAAGGAAACGGCGCTCGCCGAGATGCACCGCGTGCTCAAGCCCGGCGGGCGACTCCTCGTGCTCGAATTCTCCCGCGTCTGGGCCCCTCTTTCACCGGCCTACGACCTCTATTCCTTCAAGGTCCTACCTTGGCTGGGCGAGAAAATCGCCCACGACGCCGAGAGCTACCGCTACCTCGCCGAATCGATCCGTGTGCATCCCGACCAGGAAACGCTCAAGGCAATGATGGAACGCATCGGCTTTCATCGCGTCGATTATTACAACCTCACCGCCGGCGTGGTCGCCCTGCACCTCGGCCGCAAGCTGTAAGCCCTTAACGGAGGTCCCATGAAACGCCCCTTCCTCACCCTGCTGCTCGCGCTCTTCGCCTCCTTTACTTTCTTCGACGCAGCCGAAGCCAAACGCCTCGGCGGCGGCAGCGGTGGCGGCCTGCAGCGCAACATCACCCCCTCTGCCCCCCTCTCCCCGGCGCCGAAACCGGCAAGTCCGACCTCTCCCACCCAGGCCCCCGCCCAGCGCCAGACACCGGCGCAGCAACCCAGCACCACGCCGCAGCCGGCGCCCAAACGCTCCTGGCTCGGTCCCCTCGCTGGACTCGCTGCCGGCCTAGGGCTGGCAGCGCTCTTCCAGCACCTGGGCTTGAGCGAAGAATTCGGTTCTCTGCTCCTCCTCGTGCTCTTCGCCGTCGTGCTCTTCGCCCTCTTTCGCCGCTTCGCCGGAGCACGGCGCGCGCCCGAACCGGCCTACGCCGGAGCGACCGAGCGCACGATGACCGGGCCCGCCATGAGCGCGCCCCCTGCAGCGCCGGCCAACGGCACTCCTGTCGCTGACGACCTGCGCGCCCAGCTCGACGAAGCCGCCTTCCTCGCCGAAGCCAAGCGGCGTTTCGTCGAACTGCAGGCAGCGCACGACCGCGGCGACTGGGAAGCCATTGCCTCCCTCGTCACGCCGGAGCTGCTCGCCGACCTGCGCCGCCAGGGTGGGCAGACTCCCGGTGAGAAGACCGACATCGTGATGCTGGAAGCGCGCCTCGTCGATCTCGCCCTCGAAGGGGACCACTACGTCGCCACGGTCGAATTCTCCGGTAGCCTGCGCGAGTCGCGCGACGCCCCGCCGCAACCCTTCAGCGAATACTGGCATCTGGTCAAACCGCTCCACGGCGGCGGCTGGCGGCTTGCCGGCATCCAACCGGTTGCCTGAACCATGTGGCAAGGGGTGCTCACGGCGGCGCTCGAGCGTCACCTCGACGAAGTCCCCTGGTGGCGCGAGCGGCTCGCCGCCCACGCCGGCGCTGCGGTACGCCTCGAAATCGAACCCTTGCCGCCCTTGGGATTGCGAATCGACGCAAACGGCCGACTGCTGCCCGATGCTGCCGTTGCGCCCGCCGTGACGATCCGCCTGCGCCTCGAAGAAGTCCTGCGGCGGAGGCTGCTCGCCGAAGGCGCCGCGGTGCGCACGCACGTCGAGGGCGAAGCGGCGATCGCCGAGCTGCTCGCCAAGGCCTTCTCCGAACCTGCCCCAACGCTGGAACACTGGTTTGCCGAGCGGTTTGGCCCCATCCTGGGGCTGCGCCTGCATGCGCTCATGCGCGCCGGTCTCGCCGCCCTGCGCAATGCCGGCGCGGCGATCGGCGGCAACCTGATCGAAACCCTGAAAGAAGAAGAGGGGCTGCTCCCCTCTCGCGCCGAATACGAACGGCTGCAGGCAGACGCGGCGGCGCTCACCCGCGAACTCGACGCCCTACGCCGGCGCATCGCACGCCTGGCCTCCGGCACAGCGGCACACAAGTGAAAAAGGCCGCATGTCGCGGCCTTTTTCTTTTCCACCTCCGAACAGCAGGCGGCTCAGGTGCCGCCCACGCGGTTCTTCAGGCGCTTCATCTGCTCGATCGTCTGCAGCTGCGCCACGGCCTCGAGCAGCTCGGCCTGCGCCCGCGCGTAGTCGATCTTCGCCTGCTGGTCCTTCAAAGCCTCCTCGGCCCGGCGCTTGGCCTCCATCGCCCGCGCCTCGTCCAGATCGCGGCCGCGGATCGCCGTATCGGCGAGCACCGTCACCAGGCTGGGCTGCACCTCCAGCATGCCGCCAGCCACGAAAATGATCTCCGGCTCCTCGCGATCCGGCACCTTGATGCGCACTGCTCCCGGACGGATACGGGAAAGCAGCGGCGCATGCCCCGGCAGCACCCCCAGCTCGCCCGCCTCGCCGGGCAGCACGACCAGCTCCGCGAGCCCCGAGAAAATCTGCTCCTCGGCGCTCACGACATCGACATGTACGGTCATCGCCATCTTTGCATCCCCTCGTCGAAGGCGCCGCGGACGAGATGCCGCGGCGCGCGATCACGGCCGCCACAACACCACGGCGGCCGAGACCGTCATTGCAGTTTCTTGGCCTTTTCCATCGCTTCGTCGATGGTGCCGACCATGTAGAACGCCTGCTCGGGAATGTCGTCGCACTGCCCTTCGACGATCATCTTGAAGCCGCGGATCGTCTCCTTGAGCGGCACGAACTTGCCGGGGCTGCCGGTGAACACCTCGGCCACGTGGAAGGGCTGCGACAGGAAGCGCTGGATCTTGCGCGCGCGGGCCACGACCAACTTGTCTTCCGGCGAGAGTTCGTCCATGCCGAGAATGGCGATGATGTCGCGCAGTTCCTTGTAGCGCTGCAGCGTCGCCTGCACGGCACGGGCCACGTTGTAGTGCTCCTCACCCACGACGAGCGGGTCGAGCTGGCGCGAGGTGGAATCGAGCGGATCGACCGCGGGATAGATCCCCAGCGCGGCGATGTCGCGCGACAGCACCACGGTCGAGTCGAGGTGAAGGAAGGTGGTGGCGGGAGACGGGTCGGTCAGGTCGTCCGCCGGCACGTACACCGCCTGGATCGAGGTGATCGAACCCACCTTGGTCGAGGTGATGCGCTCCTGCAGCTTGCCCATCTCCTCGGCGAGCGTCGGCTGGTAACCCACCGCCGAAGGCATCCGCCCGAGTAGCGCCGACACTTCGGTACCGGCCAGCGTGTAGCGGTAGATGTTGTCGACGAAGAAGAGGATGTCGCGACCCTCGTCGCGGAACTTCTCCGCCATGGTCAGACCCGTGAGCGCCACGCGCAGACGGTTGCCCGGCGGCTCGTTCATCTGGCCGAAGACCATCGCCACCTTGTCGAGAACGTTCGACTCCTGCATCTCATGGTAGAAGTCGTTGCCCTCGCGGGTACGCTCGCCCACACCGGCGAACACCGACAGACCCGAGTGCTGCTTGGCGATGTTGTTGATGAGCTCCATCATGTTGACGGTCTTGCCCACGCCGGCGCCGCCGAACAGACCCACCTTGCCTCCTTTGGCAAAGGGGCAGATGAGGTCGATCACCTTGATGCCGGTCTCCAGCAGCTCCACCGACGGGGAGAGCTCGTCGAATTTCGGCGCCTTCTGGTGGATCGAGCGGTATTCTTCGGCCTGGATGGGGCCGGCCTCGTCGATGGGGCGCCCCAGCACGTCCATGATGCGGCCCAGCGTGCCGGAACCGACCGGAACGGAGATCGGCGCCCCCGTGGCCTTGACTTTCATGCCGCGACGCAGCCCATCGCTGGAGCCCAAGGCGATGGTACGCACCACGCCGTCGCCCAACTGCTGCTGCACCTCGAAGGTGAGCCCCGTCTCGGCGAACTCACTCGTATCTTCGAGCTTCAAGGCCTCGTAGATTTTCGGCATCTCGTCGCGGGGGAACTGAATGTCCACCACCGCGCCGATGCATTGAACGATCGTACCCGTTGTCATCGTGTCTTTCCTCGATTGTGCATTGTCCGTCACACCGCCGCCGCGCCGCCGACGATCTCGGCGAGCTCTTTCGTGATCGCCGCCTGCCGCGATTTGTTGTAGACGAGCTGCAGTTCCTTGATCACGTTGCCCGCGTTGTCGGAAGCCGCCTTCATCGCCACCATCCGGGCGCTCTGCTCGGAAGCCATGTTCTCGGCCACCGCCTGGTAGACGATCGCCTCGATGTAGCGCACCAGCAGCTCCTCGATGACCGACTGGGGATCGGGCTCATAGAGGTAATCCCACGCGTGCTCCGGCGCCCCCAGCCGCTCCCCGGTGAGCGGCAGCAGCTGCTCGATCACCGGCTCCTGTCTCATCGTATTGATGAAACGGGTGTAGGCGAGATGCACCGCATCGATCTCACCGGCGGTGTAGGCGTCGAGCAGCACGCGCACCGGGCCGATGAGCTGGTCGAGGTGCGGCACGTCGCCCAGGTGCGTGCGCTGGGCCACGACGTTGGCCTTGATGCGCTGCATGAACCCCAGGCCTTTGTTGCCAATGGCCACCACACGGATGTCCTCGACCCCACTGCCTTCCCACGCCTTCATGGCAGTGACGGTGTGGCGCAGAATGTTGGTGTTGAGGCCGCCACAGAGCCCCTTGTCGGTCGTCACGAGAATGAGCCCGACCCGCTTCACCGCTTCCTTCTGGATGAGGAAGGGGTGACGGAACTCGGTCACATTGGCGTGCGACAGGTTGGCTGCGAGCCGGCGGATCTTCTCGGCGTAGGGACGGGCCGTCCGCATCCGCTCCTGGGCTTTGCGCATCTTGGAGGCCGCCACCATTTCCATGGCTTTGGTGATCTTGCGCGTGTTCTGCACGCTCTTGATCTTGCCCCGTATCTCTTTGCTACCGGCCATATCCCGTTTCTCCTAGTGATCGTCGCCCGTACGCTCAGACCCAGGATTTCTTGAACGCGGCGATCGCATCCTTGAGGCGCTGCTCGTCTTCGGCAGAGAGCTCGCCCGTCTTCAGGATGCGCTCCATCACGTCGGGCAGCTGCTGCGCCACGTACTGGTGCATGTCGTGTTCGCAGGCGAGCACTTTCTCCACCGGCACGTCGTCGAAGAAGCCGTTGTTGACCGCCAGCAGCGACACCGCCATCTGGGCGATGTTCATCGGCGAGTATTGCGGCTGCTTCAAGAGCTCGGTGACGCGGCGACCACGCTCGAGCTGCTTGCGGGTAGCTTCGTCCAGGTCGGAGGCGAACTGCGCGAACGCCGCCAGTTCCCGATACTGGGCAAGGTCGGTCCGGATACCGCCCGAGAGCTTCTTGATGACCTTGGTCTGGGCCGCACCGCCCACCCGCGACACCGAGATGCCGGGGTTGACCGCCGGGCGGATGCCGGCGTTGAAGAGGTCGGTCTCGAGGAAGATCTGGCCGTCGGTGATCGAGATCACGTTGGTGGGCACGAAGGCGGACACGTCGCCGGCCTGCGTTTCGATGATCGGCAGCGCCGTGAGCGAACCGGTCTTGCCCTTGACCTCACCCTTGGTGAAGTTCTCGACGTACTGCTCGTTGACGCGCGCGGCGCGCTCGAGCAGGCGCGAGTGCAGGTAGAACACGTCGCCCGGATAGGCTTCGCGCCCCGGCGGACGGCGCAGCAGCAACGAAATCTGACGGTAGGCCCAAGCCTGCTTGGTGAGATCGTCGTAGATGATGAGCGCGTCCATGCCGCGGTCGCGGAAATACTCGCCCATGGTGCAGCCGGCATAGGCGGCCAGATACTGCATGGCGGCGGATTCGGAGGCGGGCGAGGCGACGACGGTGGTGTATTCCATCGCGCCGTGCTCTTCGAGCTTGCGCACCACGTTGGCGATGGTCGAGGCCTTCTGCCCGATCGCCACGTAGATGCAGTACATGTTCTGGCCTTTCTGGTTGATGATCGTATCGACGGCCACCGCGGTCTTGCCGGTCTGGCGGTCGCCGATGATCAGCTCGCGCTGGCCGCGGCCGATCGGGATCATGGTATCGACGGCCTTCAGGCCCGTCTGCACCGGCTGCGACACCGACTTACGCCAGATGACGCCCGGAGCCACTTTTTCGATCTTGTCGGTGAGCTTCGCTTCGATCGGACCCTTACCGTCGATCGGTTGGCCCAGGGCATTGACCACGCGCCCGAGCAGTTCGGGGCCAACCGGCACTTCGAGGATGCGGCCGGTAGCCTTGACCGTGTCGCCTTCGGAGATGTGCTCGAAGTCGCCGAGCACCACGGCGCCGACCGAGTCGCGCTCCAGGTTGAGCGCGAGCCCGTAGGTGTTGCCGGGAAACTCCAGCATTTCGCCCTGCATCGCGTCGGCCAGACCGTGGATACGGCAGATGCCGTCGGCAATCGACACCACGGTGCCCTCGTTGCGGGCCTGGGCCGATAGCTGCAGGTTCTGGATCCGGCTCTTGATCAGGTCGCTGATTTCAGAGGGATTGAGTTGCATCGAATGACTCCTAGATTTTGAGCGCAGCGGCCAGGTTCGCGAGCTTGCCACGTACGGAGGCGTCGATCACTTCATCGCCCACCTGCACTCGCACCCCTCCGATCAGATCCGGATCGACGGTGACTTCGAGCTGCAGTTTTTTCTTGAAATGGGCTTCCAGGTCTTGCTTGAGGCGTTCCCGCGCCGCATCGTCGAGCGGAAATGCGCTCGTGACCTTGGCGACGGCGACCCCTTCGTGATCGTTCTTCCGGGCGACGAACAGCGCATGGATTTCGGGCAGCAACAGCACGCGGTCGTTCTGCACCAGCAACCGCACGAAGTTCTGCACCGCCTCGGGCAGCGGCTGATCGGCGCCTGCGAGCTCGAGGAGCACACGCGCCTTGCTGTCATCGTCGACCTTGGGATCGAGCAGCACGGTGCGCACTTCGTCGAGCGTGACGAGGGCGGCGAGCCGCTCCAGCGCTTGCGACCAGGCCTCCAGCGCACCGGCCCCCAGCGCCAGCGAGAACGCGGCCTCCGCATAGGGGCGAGCGATGGTGACTTTTTCGGCCATGGCTTAGACGAGTTCCTGTTTGAGGTTGGCCAAGAGCTCGGCGTGAGCCTTGGCGTCGATCTCGCGGCGCAGGATACGTTCGGCGCCGGCGACGGCGAGCCGGGCAACTTCCTCGCGCAGATCGTCTTTGATCCGCTCGACGGCGGCGCGCGCCTCCTGCTCGGCCGCTTCGCGCGCCTGAGCGATGAGACGGGTCGCTTCCGCCCGGGCTTCTTCCATCAGCTTGGCGATCTGCTTGTCGGCGGCCGCGCGCAGCTGGGCCGCCTCCTCGCGCGCCTTGCGCAGTTCTTCGACGGCTTTCTTCTCGGCGAGCGCCAGATCCGCCTTCGCCTTGTCGGCCGCCGCCAGCCCCTCCGCGATCTTGGCCGAACGCTCGTCGAGCGCCTTGACGATCGGCGGCCACACGTATTTCATCGTGAACCAGCCAAGGATGAAGAACACCACCAGCTGGGCGATGAGGGTTGCGTTCAAATTCACGACGTCTGCCCCCTATGAAAAAACGGATGGGCGTTCACGACTCCGAGGATCAGAGCTGGAACGGGTTGGCGAACGCGAACATCATCGCGATACCGACGCCGATCAGGAACGCCGCGTCGATCAGACCGGCGAGCAGGAACATCTTGGTTTGCAGCGCATTCATCAGCTCGGGCTGACGGGCGGAGGCTTCGAGGTATTTCGACCCCATGATGCCGATACCGATACAGGCGCCGATGGCCCCAAGACCGATGATGAGACCAGCGGCGAGCGCGACGAGACCCAGAACGTTTTCCATGACGACTCCTAGTGGTTGATGACGAGAAAAAAGAAAAGCGCGATTCTACACTGTTTGCCCACGGCCGCCGGCGGCGGGAAACAGCCCCCGCCGCCGCATCCGATCAGTGTCCCTCGTGGGCCTGACCCACATATACCAGCGTCAGCATCATGAAGATGAACGCCTGCAGGACGATGATCAGGATGTGGAAGATGGCCCATGCCGTGCCGGCGAGGACGTGACCGACGAAGCCGAGCACGGTGGCGGTGCCGCCGAGCAGCGCAATCAGGATGAAGATGAGCTCGCCCGCGTACATGTTGCCGAAGAGCCGCAGCCCGTGCGACAGGGTCTTGGCGAGGAACTCGATGATCTGCATGAGGAAGTTCACCGGATAGAGCACCGGATGGCTGCCGAAGGGGGCGGTGAAGAGCTCGTGCAGCCAGCCGCCGAACCCCTTGATCTTGACGTTGTAATAGAGGCAGATGAGGAGCACGCCGATGGACATGCCCAGAGTGGCGTTGACGTCGGCCGTGGGCACCACCCGCATGTAGGCATGATGCGGATCCCCGCCCATCGCGGCATAGACGCCCTCCCAGATACGGGGCAGCAGGTCGACCGGCAGCAGGTCCATGGTATTCATGAAGAGGATCCACAGAAAGACGGTGAGCCCGAGCGGGGCCACGAACTTGCGCGACTCGGCGCTGTGGATCACGCCCTTGGCCTGGTCGGCGACCATCTCGACCAGGATCTCCACGGCAGCCTGAAAGCGCGTCGGCACGCCGGAAGTGGCTTTCTTTGCCGCACGGTAGAGCAGGTAGACGGTGAGCACGCCCAGCAGGACGGAGTAGAAGAGCGTATCGAGATTGAGTACCGAGAAGTCGACGATGTCCTTCTGCGGCCCGCCTAGAGTGTTGAGGTGCGTCAGGTGATGGACGACGTATTCGGACGCCGTAGGTCCGTGTGCGCTAGCAGTCATGCCTTTCCCTCAGATTTTGCGTAAAAATCCAGCAACGGCGATGTTTGCCTGCAGCGTCACGACCAGCCCGACGATCAACGCGGGCCAACTCTGTACGCCGGCATGGCGCACGAACGCGAACAGCAACACCACCACGGCGGCGATCTTGAACAGTTCGCCGACCAGGAAACCGACTGCCGAGGGAGTGCCGAGCCGCGCGCGTATCGCGAGATAGACGGCGAACGCGGCATTGGGCAACCAGACCGAGAACGCGCCGATCGCTGCCGATCGCCCTGCTGCTTCGCCGGCCAAGACCCAGGCCGCGAGTGTGGCGAGAATGCCGGCAACGAGTTGCCACGCCGCCAGACGCATCAGGCCGGAGCCCACAGCGACCACCCCCTGCAGAAAATCCCGTGGATTCTAAAGCACATCGGTCGATGCTGTCAAACTCCGTTACACTATTCGCGCAGTACGATCGAAACCGTTTTGCGGACGATCAAAATTTTTTGATTCCCTGCCGAGGAGGATTCCATGCCATTCACCCCCGCCGATCCCGACTTCGTGCGCCGCGTACGCGACAATTTCGCCCGCCAACGCGTCATGCAGACCTTCGGTGCCGAACTCACCCGCGTCGAACCGGGCGAGGTGGAGATCGTGCTCCCCTTTCGCGCCGACCTGACGCAGCAGCACGGCTTCCTGCATGCCGGCGTGGTCATCACCATCATCGACAGCGCCGTGGGCTATGCGGCCTATTCGTTGATGCCGCCTGGTCATGCGGTGCTGTCGGTGGAGATCAAGACCAACCTGCTCGCACCCGCCCGAGGCGATCGCTTGGTGGCGATAGGGCGCGTGGTACGCGCCGGGCGCACCCTCACGGTGTGCCTGGGTGAAGGCTGGATGGAACGAGAAGACGGGCGTGAGCAGGTGGCGCTGATGACGGCCACCATGATCGGCTTGCCCGATCGGGAGTAAGCACAAAGCAGGAGACGCGGCCACCGCCGCGTCTTCCGCGATTCAAGCGAGCCAGCGCTTGCGCCGGCGGTAGTGCTTGACGTTGTGATAATCGACGGCATGGCTGCCGCCGAGGTAGAACTCCTGGATATCGGGATTCTGGCGCAACAGCGCGGCGCTGCCCTCCATCACGATGCGGCCCTGGTCGACGACGTAGGCGTGCTGCACCACGTTCAGGGCCGCCACGGCGTTCTGCTCCACGAGGAGCACGCTCATGCGCTCTTTCTCGTTGATCGTGCGGATGATGCCAAATATCTCCTTGACGAAGAGCGGCGAGAGCCCCAGGCTCGGTTCGTCGAGCATCAGAAGTTTCGGCTCGGTCATCAGCGCCCGGCCGATGGCCAGCATCTGCTGCTCTCCGCCGGAGAGATAGCCCGCCTTCGATTTCGCCCGCTCGACCAGGCGCGGGAAGTAACCATAGACCATGTCTCGCAGCTGCAGGTAGCGGCGCTGGTCGCGCCCCCGGTAGGCGGCGATGAGGTTTTCCTCCGGCGTGAGATGCCCGAAGACGCGCCGCCCCTCGAGCACGTGGGCGATACCGAGGTGCACGCGCTGCGGCGCCGGCATCGTGCCCAGATCGCGCCCGGCGAACTCGATGTGCCCGCGGGTCACCTCGCCGCGCTCGGGCGCGAGCAGGCCACTCACCGATTTCAGCGTGGTGCTCTTTCCGGCGCCGTTGGCGCCGAGCAGTGCCACCATATCCCCTTCGCGGATCTCGAGCGAGACGCCCTTGATCGCCAGGAAAACCTTGTCGTAGACCACCTCGACGTTGGATAGCCGCAGCAGCACGGGGGCCGTGCCGCGCGTATCGCCCGTTTGGCTCATGCTCGCTCCCTGTGCGGCGCCGAGAATGTCCCGGCGCCGGCCATCCTCATTTCCCTTGGCTGAACTTGGCCGCGCTCGCGCGAGCCTCTTCCCACACCACGTCCTGATAGGCCGCGGCCCAGTCGCTCACCGGAACCCACGCCTTGCCGTCCCACTGCGACACGCGCGCCTGACCGCCGCCCTGGTGATCCTGCGGCGTGATCGTCACCGGCGGCATGAAGCCCTTGGTGTCGAGGTTGCGGATCATCTCCATGCCGGCCTTGAGTTTCTCGCCGGTGAGCGGCGGACCGAGTTTCTCCAGCGCGAGCTTCGCACCTTCGGTGGCGATCACCATGTCGGCCACGCCGTAGTTGTAGTAAGTGTTGCCCACCCGCGCTTCGGGGCCAGCTCCTTTGCCGGCCTTGTAGACCTTGTCGAGGATGCGCTGGATGATCGGATGATCGCGCCCCGGCTGCACCACTTCGACGCGCTTGGCGCCAATGGCCGTGCTCTCGCCGATGTTCTTCATGTCGGTCTCGGTGAGCCAGACGACCGACAGGATCTTCGCCGGATCGATGCCGTTGCGCACCGCCTCGCGCACCGACACCATCTGCGAGTTGCCCGCGCCCCAGATCAGCACGAAATCGGGCCGGTAACGGCGCACGTCGGACCACACGGCCGACTGCTCGTTGCCGGGGCTGGGGTAGGCAAAGGAGCGCAGCTCGAAGGATTTCTGCTGGGCGAGTTTCTCCAAAATGGGCAGCGGCTCGCGCCCGAAGGGAGTGTCGATGTGCACATGGGCGATCTTCTTGCCCTTGAGCCCGCCTTGAGTATCCTCGACGTACTTGAGCAGGCGCGCCGCCTGCGACCAGTAACTCGCCATCATGGGGAAGACGTAGGGGAAGGTCTCGCCCACCATGGTGTCGCCCCGCCCGTGCAGCGGCGTACCCAGCACCACCTTGTCCTGCAGCGCCCGCGGCACGACGGCGTTGGCCACCGGCGTGCTCAGGAACATGAAGTAGATCGCCCCTTCTTCGCGTGCGCGGTTGTAGAGTTCCAGGCCGCGCTGCGGCTCGTTGCCGTGGTCACGCACGATGGCCTCGAACTTCTGCCCCTTGATGCCACCCTCCTCGTTGATCAGCGTGAGGTAGTCCCGCTGCCCCTGGCTGAACTCGTCGGCCACGAAGGTATAGACCTTGGTGAAATCGTGGAAGAGGCCAAACTTCACCGTTTCCTGCGCCTGCAATGCCGGCGCGGCGGCGAATGCGGCCGTGGCGAACAGCGCCCCGAGCATGCCTTTTTTGAACATCGTTTTCATCGCGTCTCCTCCTTGTCGTAATGAACCACCTGAAATTTCCGTCAGCGCCGCGAGTGCTTGAACGGCCAAACGAGAAAGTAATTGCGCATGTTGTCGTAGATCTTCGCCAGCCCCAAGGGCTCGGCGAGCAGAAAGCCGATGATGAGCGCACCGTAGATCATGAGCGGCAGGTGCGCGAGGAGGTTTGCCGATACCGACAGCCAGCCGGCATCCGACAGCGCCGCGATGCCATTGGAGAGGATCATAGGCGTGAGCAGCACGAAAGCCGCGCCGAGATAGGCGCCGATCACGCTGCCCAGGCCGCCGACGAGCACCATGGCCACGAGCTGGGTCGAGACGTTGAATCCGAACTGCTCCGGCGTCACGGCCCGGTAGAAGCAGAACGCCAGCACCGCGCCGCTCATGCCGCCGAAAAACGAACTGGTGAAGAACGCGAGCAGCTTGTACTTGAACGGACTCACCCCGATCACCGAGGCGGCGTAATCCTTGTCGCGGATGGCCACCAGCGCCCGCCCAAAGCTGGTGCGCTTGGTGTTGAGCAGGAAGACCGTCATGAACACCGCCCAGAAGAAGGCGAAGTAATAGCGCGTGAACCCGTCGGCGAAGGAGAAGAACAGCACTCGCGCTTCGGGCGCCTGCAGCGTGGCGTGCGCCCCGCCCGAGATCGCCGGAACGTTGACGATGACCCAGTCGACGAGGTACTGCATGGCGAGCGTCGCCATCACGAGATAGAGCCCCTTGACGCGCAAAGCCGCCGCCCCAAACAGACAACCGATCACCGCCGCGACGAGCCCCGCCCCGATGAAGGCGAGCTCGAAGGGTACCCCTAGGCGCACGAGGTGGATCGCCGAATAGGCACCGATGGCCATCACCGCGGCGTAGCCGAAGTGCAGCTGCCCCGCCACCCCCATGAGCAGCGTCAGCGACAGGGTGGCCGCGCTCCAGATGAGCCAGGGCAGGAGATAGTTCTGCAGGTAGAGCTCGGAGAGCCACAGCGGGGCGCTGAGCGCAAGGAGGAAGAGCACCGCCACCAGCCGCCGGTCGGTGGGGATGGGCCACAGCCGCCGCGTGTCTTCGTAGCGGGTGTGATGGACGCCGGAGAGACGGTAGAACATGGATCAGACCCTCTCGATGTCTTCGCGGCCGAACATGCCATAGGGCCGGAAGAGGATGGTGAGCACGATCAGCACGGAGGTGACGACGTCGCGCGTACCGCCGCCGACGATGGGATCGAGATAGCCGGGAATCACCGAGCCGAGCACCCCGACCACCAGCCCGCCGACGAAGACGCCGAGCAGGCTGTCGATGCCGCCCAGGATCACCACGGCGATGGCAGGAAAGAGCAGTGCCGACAGGGTCCAGTCCACCCCCTGCACCGAGCCCCAGACGGTGCCGGCCCCCACGGCGGCCACGCCGGCGATCCCCCAGGAGATGCCGATCGCGCGCTCCACCGAGATACCCACGGCCCAGCTGGCGACGTGATCGTCCGAGACCGCGCGCAGCTTGGTACCGAGCCGGGTGCGGAAAAAGAGCATGGCCGCGGCGATGAGCACCATGGCACCGATCGCCCCGACGAGGTAGGCGCGGTTGACGAAGACGTCGGCCACGATGATGGGCGCAAGACCGATGCCCAGGTCGAGCCGCTTGGGCGCCGCACCCAGCAGTCCGGGCACGAAACCCCGCAGGAAGATGTCCAGACCGAGCGTGAGCATGACGATCATGATGACCGGCTGGCCCACCATGCGACGCAGCAGCCAGCGCTCGGTGGCCAGACCGAAGAGGAACATGCCCACCACCGCGAGCGCGATCGCCAGCCACAGCGGCCAGGAAAGGAGGCTCACCACAGCCCAGACGAGATAGCCCGAGAGCATCACCATCGCCCCCTGCGCCAGGTTGGGCACGCCGCTCGCCTTGTAGATCAAGGTAATGCCCAGCGCCACGAGGCTGTACATGAGCCCGGTGCTCAGACCATTGACGAAGAGTTCGGCCAGAAACAAGAAATCCATCTCACTCTCCCTGCGCCGGGGCGACGTCGTACAGCCGCAGACGGCGGGCAATGACGCCAGTCTCGCCGGTCTCGTAGGTGATCGTCGCCTGGAAGTCGATCTCGCGCCGCGCCGGGTCGTAGAGCGCCTCGAGGATGGGCGCATAGCGATCGTAGATCACCTTGCGGCGCAGCTTGCGCGTGCGCGTGACTTCGCCGTCGTCCGGGTCGAAGGGTTTGTGCAGGTTGACGAAGCGGCGGATGCGCAGCCCCGACGGCAGCACGTTGTTGACGTGCGCGATGACCCTTGCGACCAGATCGTAAACTTCGGGCTTCTGCGACAGATCGGCATAGGAGGTGTAGGGCACGCCGTGCTCCTCCGCCCAATGCCCCACCGCCTCGAGGTCGATGCAGACGATGGCGGTGAGGAAGGGGCGGTTCTCACCGACCACGCAGACGTCCTTGACGTACTGACTGAACTTGATGCGGTTCTCGATGTAGGTGGCGACGTAGCGCTCGCCGGCGGCGGTGTAGGCGACTTCCGACAGGCGCCCGAGCACGACGAGCGAGCCGTCCTCTTCGAAGTAGCCGGCATCGCCCGTGTGCAGCCAGCCGTCTTCGAGGGCCTCTTCGCTCGCCTTGGGGTTGTCGTAATAGCCGTCGAAGACGTTGTCGCCGCGCACGAGGATCTCGCCGCTGTCGGCGATCTTTACCTCCACGCCGGGAAAAGGGCGTCCGACGGTGTGTAGCTTGACGTCGTCGGCCGACTGAGCGGCGCACAGGGCGCAGTTCTCGGTCTGGCCGTAGAACTGGCGCAGCGGAACGCCGAGCGCGCGCAGAAAGAGGAAGTCGTCCTCGCCGATCGCCTCGCCGGCGGTGTAGGCGCGCCGCACGCGGGCAAGCCCCAGCTGATCCTTGATCGGGCCATAGATCATCCACTCGCCCAACGTCCGCCATAGCCGCGCACCGAGCGAAGGCGGGCTTCCGGCCAGACGCCGTCGCTCGAGGTCGATGGCGAAAGCCATGAAATGCTCGTAGAGCCGGCGCTTGAGCGGCGTGGATTCGTCCATGCCCACCTGGATGCGGGTGATCATGCCGGCCCAGGCGCGCGGCGAGGAGAAGAAGACGGTGGGCGCGATCTCGCGCAGATCGCGGATCACCGTTTCCTGCCGCTCGGGGATGTTCACCGCGAAGCGCAGGGCGAAGGCCGCCCCGATGGAGAAGATGTAGTCGCCCACCCACGCCATGGGAAGGTAGGCGACGTGCACGTCGCCATTCTGGAAATAGCCCGCCTGCGCGGCGTTGCGCACCGCCGAGAGCACGTGGCCGTGCTTGAGCGGCACCCCCTTGGGCGTGCCGGTGGTACCGGAAGAGTGCAACAGCACGGCCACGTCGTGCGCGGAGGGGCGCTCGAGCAGGGCCTGGCGCAACAGGGGATCGGCGGCGAGCCGCTCGCGCCCACGCGCGACGACGTCGGTGAAGGCAACGAAGCGCTCGGGCATCTTGCCGGCCAGGCCGCGCGGGTCGTCGTAGACGATGAGCCGGTAGCGTTCGCCGTGCTCTTTTTCCAGCTGCAGCAGCTTGTCGACCTGCTCCTGATCTTCGACGACGGCACAGCGCACGTCTTCGCGCTCGGCAAGCAGAGCGATCTCGTCCGGCGTGGCGTCGGGGTACGCCGGCGAGGCGATGGCGCGCAAGGCCCCCAACGCAACCATGGCGAAATAAAGCGCCGGCCGGTTGTCGCCGATGATCTGTACCACCTCGAAGGGACGCACGCCAAGGGCTTCGAGGCCGGCGGCGAAGGCGAGCACCGTGTCGTGATAATCCTGCCAGGTGTATTCGCGCCAGATGCCGCGGTCGCGCTCGCGCATGGCGATCTCGGCCGGATGGCTCGAGGCGTTGGCGGCGAGCAGCGCAAGCAGGTGGTCCCCTTTGCGCCAGTCGTGGGGGCGCCAGGGCAGGGCTTGAGGCAGATCGTCAGGCCGCATCGCTCGCTCCGATGTAGGCGGCCACGACGGCCGGATCGTTGATGGTCTCGCGCGGCGCACCTTCGGCGATCTTCACGCCGTCGTTGAACACCGCCACGCGGTGGCAGATGGAGGTGACCACGTCCATGTGGTGCTCGATCATGAGGATGGTGAGACCGAGATCCTCGTGCGCATCCAGGATGAAGCGCACCATGTACTCTTTCTCTTCCTGGTTCATGCCGGCCATGGGCTCGTCGAGCACCAGCAGCCGCGGCTCGGCGGCCAGCGCCCGGGCGAGTTCGACGCGCTTTTGCAGCCCCAGGGGGATGACATCGACGGGCTCGTCGCGCACGTCTTCGAGCTGCAGGAGGTCGATCACATCCTCGACCTTGGCGCGGTGCGCCACCTCCTCTTTCTTCGCCCACCACCAGTAGCCGAGCGTGGCGAGTGCGCTCGGCCGCATGTGGATGTGGCGCCCCACGAGGATGTTGTCGAGCACGGTGAGACCGCGGAAGAGCGCGACGTTCTGGAAGGTGCGCGCCACGCCCTTTTGCGCGATGCGATAGGGTGGCAGGCCGTTGATCTGTTCGTCGAACAGGAATACCCGCCCTTTCTGCGGCGGATAAAACCCCGTGACGGTATTGACAAGGGTGGTCTTACCGGAGCCGTTCGGCCCCACCAACCCAAAGATTTCGCCTTGGAAGATCGCCAGATCGGGGCCCTTGAGCGCATGCAGGCCACCGAACCAGCGATTGACGTTTTCACAGCGCAGCGCGACCCTGCGCGCGGCTTCGGCCGTCGTCGCCACTCCTCCCTCCTTTTGTTGCATCGCAATATCGAATGATGATGCGATGAACGTTTGTTATCGTATGAAGGAGATACTAGAGGAAGTTCAGCATGGGGTCAAGAGGGTCTGGTCGAAGGAGATTTGTTGCATAGCAACGAGGCTCACACCTTGCCGGCCGCCTGCAAGGCGGCATATTCTTCATCAGTAAAAAGCCGAGAACGCACGAGGAAGCGCACTCCTTCGCCATTTTCCAGGGAGAACATGCCGCCCCGGCCGGGCACGACGTCGATGATGAGCTGCGTGTGTTTCCAGTACTCGAACTGCGGCTTGCTGATGTAGAACGGCGCCCCGCCGATCTCGCCGAGCAGCACATCGTTGTCTCCGACGAGGAACTCCCCCTGCGGATAGCACATGGGGGAAGAGCCGTCGCAGCAGCCACCGGATTGATGAAACATCACGGGTCCGTACTTCTCCTGGAGCCTTTTGATGAGCTCGAGCGCGGCCGGCGTGGCGATCACTTGGGGCGGTGCTTGCATCGGAGGGCGTTCCTCGGATGCAGTTTGTGTGGACATTTCTGCAGCCATCGTATCCTCCCAGACAAAAGCGCCAGGGGATGCCCCTGGCACCCAGCACAATCGAATGGAAGGGAGGGAATTTCCCTCCCCCATCCCTATTAGAAGAAACCGAGTTTCTTCGGCGAGTAGCTCACCAGTAGGTTCTTCGTCTGCTGATAATGCTCCAGCATCATCTTGTGGTTCTCACGGCCGATGCCGGACTGCTTGTAACCGCCGAAGGCCGCGTGCGCCGGATAGAGGTGGTAGCAGTTGGTCCACACCCGACCGGCTTGGATGCCGCGGCCCATGCGATAGGCCCGGCTGCCGTCGCGCGTCCACACGCCCGCGCCCAGGCCGTAGAGCGTGTCGTTGGCGATCGAGAGCGCCTCGGCTTCGTCCTTGAAGGTGGTGACCGCCAGCACGGGGCCGAAGATCTCCTCCTGGAAGATGCGCATCTTGTTGTGCCCTTTGAAGATCGTGGGCTTGACGTAGTAGCCGCCGGCGAGTTCTCCGGGCAGTTTCGCCTGTTCGCCGCCGATGAGGCACTGCGCCCCCTCTTGCTTGCCGATGTCGAGATAGGAGAGGATCTTCTCCAGTTGCTCGGAGGAAGCCTGAGCGCCGATCATCGTCGTCGGATCGAGCGGGTTGCCCTGTTTGATCGCCTTGACGCGTTCCAGGGCGCGCGACATGAATTTGTCGTAGATCGACTCCTGGATGAGGGCGCGCGAAGGACAGGTGCACACTTCGCCTTGGTTGAAGGCGAAGAGCACCATGCCTTCGATCGCCTTGTCGAAGAAGTCGTCGTCGGCCGCGGCCACGTCCTCGAAGAAGATGTTGGGCGATTTGCCGCCGAGCTCCAGTGTGACCGGAATGAGGTTCTGGCTGGCGTACTGCATGATGAGCCGGCCGGTGGTGGTCTCGCCGGTGAAGGCGATCTTGGCGATGCGCGGGCTGGTGGCCAGGGGCTTGCCCGCCTCGAGACCAAAGCCGTTGACGACGTTGACCACGCCCGGCGGAATGATGTCGGCGATGAGCTCCATGAGCACCATGATGCTCACGGGCGTCTGCTCGGCGGGCTTGAGCACCACGCAGTTGCCAGCCGCCAGCGCCGGGGCGAGTTTCCAGGCCGCCATCAGGATGGGGAAGTTCCAGGGAATGATCTGACCGACCACGCCCAGCGGCTCGTGGAAGTGGTAGGCGACGGTATTTTCGTCGATCTCGGAGAGCGTCCCTTCTTGGGCGCGGATGCAGCCGGCGAAGTAGCGGAAGTGATCGACGGTGAGCGGAATGTCGGCCGCAAGGGTTTCGCGGATCGGCTTGCCGTTGTCCACCGTCTCGGCGTAGGCGAGTTTTTCCAGGTTCTGCTCGAGCCGATCGGCAATCGCGAGCAACACCTGGGCGCGTTGCGCCGGCGGGGTCTTGCCCCATTTCTCCTTGGCGGCATGCGCGGCATCGAGCGCGAGCTCGATGTCTTCGGCCGTGGAGCGCGCCGCTTGGCAGAACACCTTGCCAGTGATGGGCGTGATGTTGTCGAAGTACTGCCCCTTGACGGGCGGCACCCATTTGCCACCGATGAAGTTGTCGTACTTGGCCTTGAACTGGACCGGGGCACCAGCAGCGCCGGGGAAAGGGTAGGTCATCTTCGCGTCTCCTCGTGGATCAATGATTTCGTTGCCACATCTATGGGCAGCGTATAGATAAAATTAGCACATGCACAGATAAATTCAATCCTCCATCAAGTCGTCTCTTCCGAAAGGGAGGATGTCACATGGCCGCCTCGAAGATGCCGATCACCTGTTCCAACGTAGCTTTGCGCGGATTGGTGAGCATGCAGGCATCCTTCTGGGCGTTTTCGGCCATTACCTTGTGATCGGCCGCCTTCACACCCAGCTCACTCAGACCACGGGGAATGCCAATGGATGAAGAAAGCTCCTTGATGGCAGCGATCGCCGCCAAGGCAGCCTCTCGCGTCTCCATGCCTGAAGTGTCTACACCCAGCAAGGCGGCAATCCGGGCATAGCGTTCAGTGGCTGCGATGAGATTGAACTGGCAGACGTGCGGCAGTAGGATGGCATTGCACACACCATGCGGCAGATTATAGAAACCGCCGAGCTGGTGCGCCATGGCATGGACGTAACCGAGCGAGGCATTGTTGAACGCCATGCCGGCAAGATACTGGGCATAGCACATGGCGGCGCGCGCTTCCATCCAATCACCGTTGGCCACCGCTTTGGGGAGCCATTGACCGATGAGTTCGATGGCCTTTTCGGCACAAGTATCGGTGATGGGGGTGGCGGCGGTGGAAACATAAGCCTCGACCGCGTGCGTCAAAGCGTCCATACCCGTGGCGGCGGTAAGCGCAGGCGGCATCTTCACCATCAAGCGAGGATCATCGATCGCTACCAACGGGGTACAGCGCCAGTCGACGATGGCCATTTTCACGTGGGTATCGGTATTGGTGATGATGCAAAAGCGGGTCATTTCCGAGGCGGTACCGGCAGTGGTGTTGATGGCGATCAGCGGCGTCATCGGCACCTTGGACTTGTCGACTCCTTCGTAGTCGCGGATATGCCCCCCCCCCGCGGTGACCAGACCGATACCTTTGGCACAGTCGTGCGAGGATCCGCCACCCAAGGAAACGATGAAATCGCACTTCTCTTTCTGATAAACTTTTACACCATCATGAACATTGATGTCGGTTGGATTGGGTTCGGCACCAGCGAAAATTACACTGTCAATGCCCTCGCTGCGCAGTAGGTCGGCAATTTCCTGCGACAACCCCATCTTGTGCAACCCAGCGTCGGTGACGATCAACGCCCGTTTCGCGCCCAGCATCTTGGCCCGTGGCCCAACTTCTTTGACACATCCAGGGCCAACGAGGGTCACTGAAGGGATGAAGAAACCATCGGTGCGGTCGGCCAGTTGAAGATAATTCACCAAACTCATGGAAGTCTCCTCTCAAAATATAGAGATACAATTTTCATCATACCGATGGATCGATCCATCGGTGAAATTGATATAGCAAAAAACATGCCGCAAACCGCATCCCTGTAACTTCACTCATGAAGAGGGGTATCGGGGCCAAAAAACGGAAAAGTGTCGCAATTCGAGACGATACACCGAAATACAGGGTCGCAATCTGCGACACCGTCTCACATAGTGGAGGAGGAAATGGAGATCGAATTCCGGGTTTGTCCAGAATCCGTACGTCAAGCTAAGCGAATCTTTGTCGAACGAGGTGAACTTCCCGCCCTTCCCTTGGCGACACCCATCCTACACTCGTGGAAACGCTGCCGTGAGCACCATGTAGCAGCCGAGCGTCTCCTGCCTCCCGAAGAAGGTGTAGTAGAAACACTCATCCTCGAGCAGGCTCGCCAGTCGGTCGAGGAATGGCTACGGCTTGCCCGTCCAGTATTGGAGGGTGTTTTCGGCGGCTTCGACACGAGTCGCAGCGTACTCGTCGTCGCCGACACACAGGGTTTGATCGTAGAGGCGGAGGGAAATTCGTCTTTCCTCGAACGCGCGCAACGGGTCCACCTGGCCCGCGGTGCGATCTGGCACGAAGGCGTGCGCGGCACCAACGCCGTGGGTACGGCGATCGCCGAAGGGGCTCCGGTCGAGGTGCTGGGGCCGGAGCATTATCTGAGCTGCAACGAATTTCTCGCCTGCACCGCCGCCCCCATCTTCGACGGCACTGGCCGCTTGGTGGCGGTGCTCGACGTCTCCTGCGACTGGCACGACCACCATCCACACACCCGCGCCCTGGTCGATACGGCGGTGCGCCTGATCGAGAACCACGCCATCGTTGCCCGCCACCGCGGTCTGCGCATCCATTTGCATCGCGATGCGCACGCCCTGGGCAGCTTCGTCGATGACGCCATCGTCTGCGTGGACGACGACGGTCGCGTGGTGGCAGCCAATTCCGCTGCCCGCCGCCTTTTTTCTCTACGGCACGAGGAGCTTGGTGCGGTGCCACTGGAACGGCTCTTCCGCCGCGCCGCCCCCGTGCCGCGCGGCGACGAACCGGTGCTGCTGTACGATCCGCAGGGCAATCCCCTCTATGCGCGCTTCGAAGGACGCCGCGCGCGCGTCGTGATCCGCCGCGCCGATCCTGCACCGGCCAACGATGCCTTGGCCGAGCTCGACACCGGCGACGAGGCGCTGCGCCGGGTCATCGCCCAGGCCCGTCGGGTGCTCGACAAGGACATCCCCATCCTGCTGCGCGGCGAGAGCGGCGTGGGGAAGGAACTCTTCGCCCAAGCCCTCCATCGCAGCTCGCCGCGGCGCGACAAACCGTTCGTGGCAGTCAATTGCGCCGCGTTACCGGAAGCGCTCATCGAGGCCGAGCTCTTCGGCTATGCCCCCGGCGCCTATACCGGCGCGCGCCGCGAGGGGAGCCTCGGGCGCATCCGCGAGGCGCACGGCGGCACGCTCTTTCTCGACGAGATCGGCGACATGCCGCTCGCGCTGCAGGGGCGACTGCTGCGGGTGCTGGAGACGAAGGAGGTCGTGCCTCTGGGCGGAAAACCGGTGCGCGTCGAGTTTGCGCTCATCGCGGCCACACACCGCGACCTGCCAGCAGAAGTCGAGGCGGGGCGATTCCGTGCCGATCTCTACTATCGGCTGGCGGGTCTGACGCTCACCTTGCCGCCGCTGCGCGAGCGCAGCGATCTACCCGTGCTGGTGGAGCGCATCCTGCGCGCCTGCGCGCCGGACCGGGACCTGAGGCTCGCGCCCGAGGTGGCCGCCGCGTTCGCGGCCCATTCCTGGCCGGGCAACGTGCGGGAACTGGTGCAGGTGCTGCGCGTGGCCGCGGCCTTGGTGGATGAGGAAGAAATGGTGATCGGCTGGGAGGCGCTGCCCGAGGGGCTCGCGGCGGCGCTGAAACGATCGCCCGGAACGACGCCGCTCACTTCCCCCGCAGGGGAAGAAGCGTTCGAACTGGCAACCCTGTCACGCGCCGCGATCGAGCGGGCGCTCGTCGCAAGCCGCGGCAACCGCACGGCGGCGGCGAGGCGCCTGGGCATCAGCCGCGCCACGCTCTACCGCAAATTGCGCGAGATGGGCAGCCCCCCCGCGCAAGCGGCGGGTTGACCGTTCAGGCCCGCACGCCCAGGCGTTCGAGCAGGCCCTCGAGCGTGTCGTCGTCGGCGAAGGAGATCTCGAGCGTGCCGCGCCCGTTGCGGCGGCGCTTGATGAGGACTGGCGCGCCGAAGTGTTCGGAAAGCGCCTCTTCCAGCCGCCGCCAGTCGGGGTCTTTCACCGCTTCGGGTTTGGGCGCGGGCGGAGAAAGCAGCGCCTGCACGGCGCGCTCGGTCTGGCGCACCGACCAGCCCTGCGCCGCAGCGCGGCGGGCGAGTTCCACCTGTTGCGGCACGGCAAGCGCGAGCAGCGCCCGGGCGTGGCCCATTTCGAGCGCCCCCTCCATCAGCAGCTCGCGCACCGGCTCGGCCAGTTGCAGCAGGCGCAGCAGGTTGGTGACCGCCGAGCGGCTGCGCCCGACGGCCTCGGCCGCCTGCTGGTGGGTCATGCCGAATTCGTCGATGAGCCGCTGCAGCCCTTGAGCTTCTTCGATGGGGTTGAGGTCTTCACGCTGGAGGTTCTCGATGAGGGACATCGCCAGCGCCGCCTCGTCCGGGATCTCGCGCACGAGACAGGGCACTTCCAGCAGACCCGCCATGCGGGCGGCACGCCAGCGCCGCTCGCCGGCGATGAGCTCGTAGCGCTCGCCCACGGGGCGCACCAGCAGCGGCTGCATCACGCCCTGGGCGCGGATCGAGGCGGCGAGTTCTTCCAGCGCCTGAGGGTCCATGCGCGTGCGCGGCTGGTAGCGGCCGGGGTCGATGCAGTCGATGTCGAGGCTGCGCAGCGCCTCTTCCACCGCCGTCGGCGCGCCCAGCAGTGCGTCCAGCCCGCGCCCCAGCCCCTTGCGCTTGCCCGCTGCCATCAGTGCGCCTCCGCGAGCGGAGCGGCCACGCCCAGGCGCCGCTCCAGCTCGGCGGCGAACTCGAGGTAGGCGAGGGCGCCCCGAGAGCGGGGATCGAAGACGACCCCGGGCATACCGTGGCTCGGCGCCTCGGCCAGGCGCACGTTGCGCGGAATCACCGTCGCGAAGACTTTCTCGCCGAAATGGCGCTGCACTTCCTCCGAGACCTGCTGCTGCAGCGTCACGCGCGGATCGAACATCACCCGCAGCAGCCCAACGATGCGCAGGTCCCGATTGAGGTTCGCATGCACGCGCTTGATGGTGTTGGCCAGATCCGACAAGCCCTCCAGCGCGTAGTATTCGCACTGCATCGGAATGATCACGCCGTGGGCGCAGGTGAGCGCATTGAGCGTGAGCAAGGAAAGCGAGGGCGGACAATCGATGAGCACGAAATCATAGGTGGAAGGGGCGGCGGCGAGCGCATCGCGCAGGCGGAATTCACGCCGAGGCAAGTCGACGAGCTCCACTTCGGCGCCGGCCAGTTCCCGATTGGCCGGCAGTACGTCGTAGCCGCCGGATTCGGAGCGTAACGTTGCCTCTTCCAGGCCCGATAACCCGACCAGCACCTGATAGACGGAGCGCTCGAGCGTGCGCTTGTCGATGCCACTGCCCATGGTGGCGTTCCCCTGTGGGTCGAGGTCGACGAGCAGCACGCGGTGCCCCCGCCGGGCGAGCGCCGCGGCAAGGTTGACGCTGGTCGTGGTCTTGCCGACCCCGCCTTTCTGGTTGGCGATGCAAAACACGTGGCCCATCAGCGAAATTCCCCGATCACGAGATGGCGCGCCTCGGCAAGCCCCGGCACTTCGAGCGGTACGACCCGAACCGCCACATCTTCCGGCAAGCCGGCGAGCTCTTCTTCATGGCGCGGTCCTTTCATGGCGTACCAGCGTCCGCCTTGCGGCAGGAGGTGGCGTGTGAGGGCGATGAATTCATCGAAGCGCGCGAATGCCCGCGAGATGATACCCGAGATCGGCGCCGGTGGCTGCCAGCGCTCGATGCGTTCGTGCCAGGGATGGAAGCCTTTCAGTCCCAATTCGATCGCCACCTGACGCTGAAAGGCGATCTTCTTCGCCACCGCATCGAGCGAATGCACTTCGAGCGGCCGCCCCTCGGCCTGCGCCGCGAGCGCGAGCACGATGCCCGGTAGTCCCGCGCCGGAGCCGACGTCGACAAGCACCCTTTCCTGCCGCACCCAGGGCCAGACGGCGAGCGCATCGAGCAGGTGGTGCGTGACCACTTCCTCAAGCCGCGTGATGGCCGTGAGGTTATAGACGCGATTCCACTTCACCAGTAGGCCAGCGTAGCGCCACAGCGCCTCCAGCGTCGTCGCAGGCAAGGAAAGCCCGAGCACGGCGACACCCTCTTCGAGCAGGGCGCGCGCCGCGGCTTCGTCCTGGGACGAGGGAGCGCGAGGGCTCACTCGATGCCCTCCGGCGCCACTTCGACCTGCGGCGCGGGTTCGCCACGGCGCAGCCACACGAGCAGGATGGCGATCGCCGCCGGGGTCACGCCCTGGATGCGACTTGCCTGCCCCAGCGTCTCGGGCGCGTGCTGGGCGAGTTTCTGCTGGATCTCGCGCGACAGCCCCGGGATGCGGGAATAGTCGATCCCCGGCGGAATGCGCAGCGCCTCGGCGGCCTTGAGCCGCTCGACCTCGGTGTGCTGGCGCGCGAGGTAGCCGTGGTACTTGGCGGCGATCTCGAGCTGCTCGATCACCGCCGGGTCGCACTCGGGCAGCTCCGGCGCCCCTGGCAGGGTCATGAGTTCCTCGTAGCGCACGCCGGGGCGGCGCAACAGGTCGAAGAAGCTCGCCTCGCGCTCGAGCGGCGCGCCCAGCACGCGCGCGAACGCCTGCGCCTCGTCCGGCGAGAGCCGGGCCGGCACGACGCGACTTGCCTGCAGACGCGTGGTCTCGCGCTCGATTGCCTCGCGTTTGCGGCAGAACGCCGTCCAGCGCAGATCATCGACCAGCCCCAGCCGGCGCCCGATCTCGGTGAGCCGCAGGTCGGCGTTGTCCTCACGCAGTTGCAAGCGAAACTCCGCGCGCGAGGTGAACATGCGGTAGGGTTCGCTCACGCCCTTGATGACGAGATCATCGACGAGCACGCCGAGATAGGCCTCGTCGCGCCGCGGCCACCACGGCTCATGGCCGAAGACGAAGCGCGCCGCATTGACCCCGGCGAGCAAGCCCTGCGCGGCGGCTTCTTCGTAGCCGGTGGTGCCGTTGATCTGCCCGGCGAAGAAAAGCCCGTGGAAATGCTTGGTCTCGAGGCTGTGCTTGAGGTGGCGCGGATCGTAGTAGTCGTATTCGATGGCGTAGCCTGGGCGCAGCACGTGCACCCGCTCCAGCCCCGGGATGGTGCGCAGCATCTCGATCTGCACGTCGAAGGGCAGCGAAGTGGATACCCCGTTGGGATAGATCTCGTTCGTCTCCAGCCCTTCGGGTTCGAGGAAGACGTTGTGCCCGTCCTTGTCGGCGAAACGGTGGATCTTGTCCTCGATCGAGGGACAATAGCGCGGCCCCACCCCCTCGATCACGCCGGAGTACATGGGCGAGCGATCGAGGTTGCGGCGGATGATCTCGTGCGTGCGCGCGTTGGTGCGCGTGATCCAACAAGGGCGCTGCGGCGGATGCATGGCGCGCGAGCCGAGGAAGCTGAACACCGGCTCGGGATCGTCGCCCGCCTGCACGGTGCAGCAGGAGAAGTCGATCGTGCGCGCATCGAGCCGCGGCGGCGTACCGGTCTTCAAACGCCCCTTGGGCAATCCCAATTCGGCGAGCCGCTGCGCGAGCGACACGGACGCCGGATCGCCCGCCCGCCCGGCCGTGTAGCGCGACAGGCCCACGTGCACGAGGCCGTTCAGAAACGTGCCCGTGGTGAGCACCACGGCCGGAGCCTCGAAACGGATGCCCAGCTGGGTGACGACGCCCTGCACGCGATCGCCCTGCACCAGCAGGTCGTCGACGGCCTGCTGGAACAGCCACAGGTTGGGCTGGTTCTCCAGGCGCTTGCGGATCGCCTTGCGGTAGAGCACGCGATCGGCCTGGGCGCGGGTGGCGCGCACCGCCGGCCCCTTGCTCGCGTTGAGGATGCGGAACTGGATGCCGGCCTCGTCCGTGGCGAGCGCCATCGCCCCGCCGAGCGCGTCGACCTCCTTGACGAGATGCCCCTTGCCGATGCCGCCGATGGACGGGTTGCAGCTCATCTGCCCCAGCGTGTCGAGGTTGTGGGTGAGCAGCAAGGTGCGCGCGCCGGCCCGCGCCGCGGCCAGCGCCGCCTCGGTCCCGGCGTGGCCGCCGCCGACGACGATGACGTCGAAGCGTTCAGGAAAAATCATGGGCTTGCGATGGTCGAGGAGAAACTTTTGATTTTAGGCGTTTTCGACGCCGAAGACCAGCAAAGGGTTCAATGCCCCCCGCGGGCGAAGAGCCCCGCCACCGCCTGGGGCAGATCGGCCGGCAGGACGAGGAACTTGGCGTTCTCTCCGGCGGCGAGGCGCTCAAGCGAGGCGACGTACTTCTCGCCCAGCAGATACCACAGGGCGGCGGAATCCGGTCCCACCGCCTCGCCCACCCGGCGCAGCGCCTCGGCGGAAGCCTGCGCCAGCATCACCTGGGCGTTGGCGTCGCGCTTGGCCGCCTCCAGCCGCGCCTCGGCTTCCAGGATGGCCGCCTGTTTCTCGCCTTCGGCGCGCGTGACCATGGCCTTGCGCTCGCGCTCGGCGGCGGCCTGCTGTTCCATTGCCTGCTGCATGGACGGGGAAGGACGAATGTCCTGGATTTCCACCGACTTCACCGTCAGCCCCCAGTCGATCGCCTCATCGACGATGGATTCACGCAGCCGCACCTTGATCTTCTCGCGCGAGGAGAGCGCTTCGTCGAGCTCCATCTCGCCGATGATCGAGCGCAGCGTCGTCATGATGAGGTTTTCGATCGCCACGGCGAAATTCGTCACGCCATAGGCGGCCTTCACCGGATCGGTGACCTTGACGAAGGCCACCGCATTGGTGACGATCACGGCGTTGTCGCGCGTGATCACCTCCTGTTCCTTGATGTCGAGGATGAGATCCTTCGTCACCAGCTTATAGGCGATGCGATCGAAGTACGGGATGACGATGTTGAGCCCGGGCCGCAGGGTGGTCCGGTATTTCCCCAGACGCTCCACGATCCACTCTTCCCCCTGCGGCACGATACGCACCCCCTTGGCGATCGTGACGACCACGAAGAGCAGCAAGACGCCGACGACGACCAGACTCGCGTTCATTTCCCCACCTCCCGCAAAAAAGCATCCCTCAAGATCGCCCCTGACGCAGCCGCGCCACTTTCACCATCTGCCCTTCGACCGCCACCACCCGCACCCGCTCGCCTTCGCCGATCGGCTCGTCGGCCAAGGCCGGCCATTCTTCCGCCCCGAGAACCGGCCGCTGGAACCGCACTTTTCCTCGCCGCTGCGGCTCGATCGCCTCGCTCACCCAGCCGATCTCCCCCACCGCCGCGTCGGAAGCCCCGATGCGCGAGCGCCGCCGGCGCGGTTCCAGCCAGCCAAACCACGCCGTCACGAGCAGCAGGGAAGCGACCAGCCAGAGACCGAGCTCCAGAAGTAGCGAACTCTGCGGCAGGATCGCCACCACGGCGGCCACGCCACAGGCGGCCAAGCCGAACCAGAAAATGAAGAAAGAAGGCACCACCAGCTCGGCGAGCATCAGGAGCACGCCCAGCACCAGCCACACCCAGGCAGGCCAGCCGTTCATGTACGTTCCTCGTCGAGCTGGTGGAGGAAGTCGGCAATCAGCGCGATCAGCGCCTCAGGTCGCTCCCGATGCGGGCTGTGGCCGCACTGCGGCAATACCGCCATCTTCCCGCGAGGCGCGCCCCGTGCGATCTTCTCGATCTGGGCCAAGGTCGCGTATTCGTCCCGGTCACCCTGCACCGCCAGCACCGGACAGGCGATTTTCGGGATCTCCGCCTCGATGTTCCACGCACGAAACTCAGGCGAGCGCCAGGTATCACGCCAAGCGGCGAACACGCGCTGCGGATCGGGCTGATGCCGCGCCAGGCGCTGCGGCCAGTCGGTCGTGCGCCACAGCCGGTCGGCCGCCTCGATGCCGGCGATCGCCTCGGGTTCCACCTCGACGTGCGGCGCGATCAGCACCGCCGCCTCTGGCCGCGGTGCCAAACCGGAAGCGGCGCAGATCAACGCGATCGAAGCCCCGTCGCTGTGCCCCACGAGCACCGGATGCTCGATCTCCAACGCCGACAGCACCCGCGGCAGCCAATGCAAGGCCTCGCGGTGCAGGTAATCCACCCCGCGCGGACGATCCTCCCGGCCGCTGCGCCCATAGCCCTGGCGCGAGTACGCCATCACGGGACGGCGCAGGGCAGCGGCCAGCCGCTGCGGGAAATCGCGCCAGATCGACACCGAGCCCAGGGCCTCGTGCAGCAACACCACGGGCGAAGCCGCCGCAGCGGCATCCTGCGGCCGCCACCATTCGTATTCCAGCGCAATTCCATCGATCTCGACGAATGCCATGGTCTCCTTTCCTTCCATCCGTTTTGCGCAGTCTAGCATTACCCTGCTTTCCACGAAAAGAAACCCTTTCCCCCGCAGATTCGCTAAAATGCAGACTCCTTTCCCGGCGCTACCACCATGCCCAAGGCCGAAGTCGAAATCATCAACAAGCTCGGACTGCACGCGCGGGCCTCGGCCAAGCTCACCGAGCTCGCCAGCCAGTTTCCCTGCCAGATCTGGATCAGCCGCAACGGGCGACGGGTCAACGCCAAGAGCATCATGGGCGTGATGATGCTTGCCGCCGCCAAAGGCAGCAAGATCGAGATCGAAACCGAGGGCGAGCGGGCCGACGAAGCCTTGCAGGCCATCGTCGAGCTCATTGGCAACCGCTTCGGCGAGGAGGAGTGAGCCCTTGGGCGGCATCTCCTTCGCGCTGCACGGGCTCGCCGTCTCGAGCGGCATCGCCATCGGCCGGGTGCACCTCGTCTCGCACGCCCTGCTCGAAGTCAGCCATTACGAAATCCCCGAGAACCGCGTCGAGGACGAATGCGCCCGGCTGCGTGCCGCCGCCGCCGCGATCAAGGCCGAACTGGCCGCGCTCAAGGCCACCACCGCCGCGAGCCAGGCCTCGGCCGAACTGAACGCCTTTCTCGACCTGCAGGCGATGATGCTCGAAGACCCGCTGCTCATCGAAGCCGCCTGCGATCGCATCCGCCAGCAGCACATCAACGCCGAATGGGCCCTCACCCAGCAGCTCGACACGCTGCTCGAGCAGTTCGACACCATCGAAGACCCTTACTTGCGTGAGCGTCGCGCCGACGTCATCCAGATCGTCGAGCGGCTCCTCAAGGAACTGCTGGGGCTGGCGCGCCCGCCGAAACCGCGGCGCGACGATCTGCCCACCATCGTCGTGGCGCACGACCTCTCGCCGGCCGATACCATCGGTTTTCGCGGCCAGCACATCGCCGGCTTTCTCACCGACGTCGGCGGCCCTACCTCCCACACCGCCATCGTCGCGCGCAGCCTGCAGCTGCCGGCGGTGGTGGGTGTGCGGCTCGCGCGCCAGCTCCTCGAAGAAGACGATCTCGTCATCATCGACGGCGCGCGGGGCGTGGCCATCGTCAATCCCCATCCCAGCATCGTCGAGGAATACCGCCTGCGCAAGGCCGAGCTGGAGATCTCGCGCACGCGGCTCGCCCGCCTGAAAGACGCCCCCACCGTCACGCTCGATGGCACACCGATCGAGCTCTTGTGCAACATCGAGACACCGAGCGACCTCGAGCTCGTGCAGCGCGTCAACGCCGATGGCATTGGGCTCTACCGCACCGAATTCCTCTTCCTCGACCGGCTCGATCGGCCGAGCGAAGACGAACAGTACGAAGCCTATCGCGACGTGCTCAAGAGCATGAAAGGCAAGCCGGTCACCATCCGCACCTTCGATCTGGGCGGCGACAAGGATTTCGAGCCGAACACCTCGCGCGTGCAGCCCAATCCCGCCCTGGGGTTGCGGGCCATCCGCTATTGCCTCGCCGAGCCCACGTTTTTCCTCACCCAGCTGAGGGCGCTGCTACGCGCTTCGGTGCACGGCAAGCTCAAGATCCTGCTGCCCATGGTGGCGCACGCCCACGAAATCGACCAGACACTGCAGCTGCTTGCCCGCGCCAAGGAACAGCTGCAGCGCGAAGGGAAGAAATTCGCCGAAGACGTCGAACTCGGCGCCATGGTCGAAATCCCGGCCGCGGCGCTCGCGCCTGGTATCTTCCTCAAGCGCGTGCAATTCCTCTCCATCGGCACCAACGACCTCATCCAGTACACCTTGGCCATCGACCGGCAGGACGATGCCGTGGCCGATCTCTACGACCCGCTGCATCCGGCCGTACTGCGGCTCATCGCCGGCACTATCCAGTTCGGCGCCAAGAACGGCCTGCCCGTATCCCTGTGCGGGGAGCTCGCCGGCCACGCCGAATACACCTGGCTCTTCCTCGGTATGGGTCTGCGGCAATTTTCCATGCACCCCGAGCGGGTGCTCGGCGTGAAGCAGCGCCTGCTTCATGCCGACATCAACGAACTCACTCCCAAGGTGCAGCGCCTGCTCAAGCTCGACGAGCCGGCGCGGCTGCGCGAGGCGTTCGAAAAACTCAACGCCGCCCTGCCCGCCGCCTGAGCCTCACTCTTCGCCCGTCCATTGCGCCCACGGCGCCGGTGCCACGCCGAAGAGCGAAGCCACCCGCATGGCGATCTGCTGTACCAGCCGCTGCGGCGTGAGTTCCCCCAGATAGAACGCCGGCACGGGCGGGGCCACCACCGCACCCGCCTCGGTCACCGCCGTCATGTTGCGTAGGTGAATGAGGTTCAAGGGCGTCTCGCGCGGCACCAGAACCAAGCGCCGGCGCTCCTTGAGCGTCACGTCCGCCGCCCGTGCGATCAGGGTGTCCCCCAGACCGTGGGCGATCGCCGCCAGGGTGTTCATCGAACAAGGGATCACTACCATGCCGAGCGTGGCGAACGAACCCGAGGCGATCGATGCGCCGATGTCCTTGTTCGCGTACATCGCATCGGCGAGCGCCGCGAATGCCTCGCGCCCGACGCCCAGTTCGAGCCGGGCGGTACGCAGCGCCGCTGCCGACACCACCACGTGCAGTTCCCAATCGGTCGCCTCGCGCAGCCAGCGCAGCAGTTCCAGCGCCAAGGCGCTACCAGAAGCGCCGGTCACCGCCACCACCAGCCGCGACGGGGAGCGGGCGAGGTTTGCATCTCGTACGTTTCGTTGCATAATTGGCAATTATCCTTTTCTGGTCGGAGGGTCTGCCATGCCGACACCAGTGACCCAGCCCTTGTGGCGGCTGAGCCTTCTGGCGATGGCGTTCGGTCTGCTGAGCGCCTGCACCCTCACCCAACAAGCAACACGCCCCGATGATTCTTCTCAGTATGCCCTAACCAGCGGCAACGAGATCGCCACCCAGGAAGAAGACGAAGAGGCAGCGGAAGACGCGCTCGACGTCTTTCTCTCTGCCCCCATCTACCGCAGTCCCGACTATACCCTGAGCGCCGACGTCAAACCCGGTCGCATGGCTCGGGCACTGGAGACCGCCCTCTCCTTGCAGGGAACACCTTACCGCAACGGAGGGGACCTCCCTGAAGAAGGCCTCGATTGCAGCGGTTTCGTCAAATATTCGTTTTCCAGCGTCGGCATCGACCTGCCGCGCACCTCCAGCGACATGTACAACGCCACGGAACGGGTCTCGCGCAGCGAGCTTCAGCCAGGCGATCTCCTCTTCTTCAAGACCGGGCGCCGCAGCCGCTCGATCAACCACGTCGCCATCTACCTCGGTAACGGCCGTTTCATCCACGCCCCTCGGCGCGGCCGCACCGTCTCCATCGACACGCTCGAGCAGGACTACTGGCGCGAGCGCTTCATCGCCGGAGGTCGCGTCGGCGGCATGAGCCACGCGCCGCTCGAACTCGCCGCCAAGGAAGAAAGCCAGGAAACTCCTTCTTCCCACGGCAAAGATTCCCTCGAAACGGCGGCCGCCGCGGCCGCTCCTCTGCTCGCGGCCGGCGTCGCACCCAACAAGGGGGGCAGCAGCAAGGCCAAGCCCGCCAAAGCGGCTCCCTCGGCCAACCGCGTCGTCGCACGCAACGACAAAACCCGCAAAACCGCGGCACCCACGGCTCAGGGGCGCGCCACGCCTACGGTCCACACGCAGACGGCGAGCCGAACGCCCGCGTCACGCTCCCCGGTGGGGAAGAACACCGTACAGACCGCCAAGGCCAGCGGCAAGCCGCCCGCCAAACCCGTGGTTCAGGCGAAGAACGAGAAGCCTGCCGCGGCACCGCACGGCGTTCAGGCCAAAGCCCAAGCCAAAGACAACGACAAAGCCAAGTCCAAGGCTCCTACCCGAGTCGCTCAGGCCGGTCGCTGAGAGCCGCATCGCAAAGGGCGGCCAAGGAGACGGATCGCCCCTAGCGCCACACGTCCAGTTCGGTCAGCGTCTCCCGCGCCTGCTCGGCCCAGCCGCGATTGGCCGCCGGGCTCGCCGGGCTCGGGTGCAGGATACGGGCAATGCGAACCGGCAGATCCTCGAGCGCTTCCCGCGCACGCTGCTCCGCCCAGGCGCCCACCCCGATCACCCATTGCGGCCTCAAGGCTTCGACCACTTCGCGCAAATGCGCGTCGCAGGCCGCGAGCAGCGCCGTGCGCGCCGCGGCGGGCAGTTTGTCCGGCGTGAAGTTGCGCGTGCCGGCAAAGAAGGCAAGCGGGCAGTAATTCGCCACGAAATGTTCGGTGAAAAAGGCTGCCGCAGTGCCGAAGCGCTCGCGGAAAAGCCCCCACAGCCTCGCCCCCGAGACTTCGGATCGCCGGCAGGCCCAGCCTTCGATGGGGCGCTGCGGGTGTTCGCGCACCGGGCGCACGATCGGCGCATCCAGTCCCAGCCAGTCGCGCACCGCCGCGATCTCGCCAAACGGCACCCCCGTCTGTACCATGCCGAACGGCCCGGGATTCATGCCGAGGAAAAGCACGCGCTTGGGCCCTTCACCATAGCGGCTCAGGTATTGCTCGTGCACCGCCCAGGCGTAGTCGAGCGGGGCATAGACGTGCGTCACCGGCGGGCCGAACTCGAGCGCCGCCGTGCGCTCGTGCAGGCGGCGCGCCGCTGCCACCAGTGCCCCGGCGCTCATCGCCCTTGCGCCTCCACGGCCAACGTCCAGCGCGCGACCTCTTCGCTCACGCGCGCGAGCGCCTCCCCGAGCGCTGCCACCGCCCCTTCGGCGTTCGGCTGGGTCACGGGCGCCGTGGCGGCGAAGCGCTTGCTCGCCAGTACCCGACCGTCGCTCGTCTGCACCCAGCGCGCCCGCAGCGCCACCTCCGCTTCGCCGTAAGGGGCAGGTCCGACCGGCGGAACCCGTTCTTCCAAGAGCTCTAGGTCGACGGCGAGCCGCCGATCGGCCGACAGACGCGCCTGCGGCGGCAGCACCACGCGAAATGCGCCGCTTTCCTCGAGGCGGCGCGTGAGTACCGCCGCTACGGCCTCCTGCGGCGGCTCCGCCCAGCGGCTAAGGGTGTAATACTCCAGGCGCAGCGGCTCGCGCCGGTAGGCGATGCGCTCTCCGGCGAAGGCCGGCGCCACCCACGGCGCGCTCACTTGCACCGTCAGGGACGAAGAGGCCTGCGGCGGGGCGGAGGACTCTCCTCCTTGCCCAGCCGTGCGTGCCGCCGCCTCCAGCGACAGCCGCGCCGGCGCCTGCGAAGACCCTTGCTGGCCCATGGCGCAAGCGCCCAACGCCAAGCTCACGACCCCTATCGTCGCAACCGCCCTTACGCTCATCGTGCTCACTCCCCTGGCCCTGGCCGTTCCGGCGGATCGCCCCACAGCAGACGCTGCGGCCGCTCCTCGAGCGAAGCGCTCAAGCGCTCCAGCCGGGCCATCGACGCCTCCAAGCGTTGCAGCGCCGCCTCCGCCTCCGGTTGCAGCCCGCGGCGCGCCGCCTGCAATTCTCCCTGCGCCGCCACCGTGGCCTCTCGCAGGGCCGCGGCCGTGCGCTGCAGCTCCGCCAGAAGCGCCTGTGCCTCGCGCAAGGTCCGGCGCCCGTCGGCGGCCAGTTCCGGTGCCTGCGCTGCCGCCTTCTCGAGGGAAGCGGCCAGCGCATCGATGCGTTTCTCCTGGGCAGCGAGCGCAGCCGTGAAACGGCGCGCGTCGGCCATCGTCGCCGTGAGGTTGGCGAGGTTGTCGTCGGAGAGGAGCTTGTGCAGCTGCTGCATCACCCCCGCCACCTGCTCCAGATTCTGCGACAGCGCCACGTCCAGCCGGCGCATCAGCGAAGGCGCCGCGGTGATCACCGCCGGCGTGCCGTCCGGCCCCGGCAGCAGCGGCGGCGCCTCGACCGAGCCGCCGGACAATTCGATGTACGACAAGCCCGTCAGGCCTTGGCTGGAGATCGTCGCCTTGGTGTCGGTCTTGATCGGCGTTCCTTCGACGATATCGAGGTCGATCGCCACGCGCTCGGAATCGACGAGCGTGACCCCCTTCACCCGTCCGACGACGACACCGCGGTAACGCACGAAGCTGCCACGATTGATGCCGGTCACCGACTCGGTGGTCAGCACCCGGTAGGGCAGATAGCGGCGGGTATCGACGTCGGCGCCCAGCCACAGGCCTAAACCGGCCAGGGCCGTGAGCGCCACGACGACGAACACGCCGACGATCACATAAGGGACGCGCGATTCCACCGTCTGGTCAGCGCCGCGGCGCACGCCTCATGCGAAGATCTCGTGCAGGAACTCGCGCAGGATCGCCCACGAGCGCGCATCGGCTTTGGGCTCATAAACCGTCCCAAAGGACGGGTCGTTTGCCTCGGGCAGGGTAAAGGCGTGCATGGTGTTGCCGAAGGCATGCAGCTGCCAGTCGGCGCCGGCTTCCGTCATTTCCTTGGCGAAGTCCACCACCATGTTCGGCGGCACCATGGGATCGTCCCAGCCGTGCAGCGCCAGCACCTTGGCCTTGATCTTCTTGCCCGCGGTATTGCCCGGCGGCGTGAAGAGGCCGTGGAAACTCGCCACCCCACGCACGTCGGCCCCAGTGCGCGCCAGATCGAGCACCGTGAGCCCGCCGAAACAGAAGCCGATCGCCGCAATTTTTTCGGCATCGACTTCGGGTTGCGCCCGCAGGGTCTCGATCGCCTGGGCGATACGCCCCTGCAGCTTCGCGCGATTCTCGACGAAGGGGGCCATCAGCTTCGCGTTCTCTTCCTTGCTCTTGCCGAGCACCCCCTTGCCGTACAGGTCCACGGCAAAGCCGACGTAGCCCATCATCGCGAGCTGGCGCGCCTTCTCGCACTCGAAGGCGGTACGCCCGGCCCAGGCATGCACCACGGCCACGGCCGGTCGCTTGCCGGTGATCGCGTCATCCCACGCCAGGAAGCCTTCGAGCGTCGTGCCTTCGTGCGTGTATTCCACCAAACGCGTGCGTATCGTCATCTCGTTCCTCCTCGTGGTAGGGAATCCTCGCGGACCAGACGGCCCTCGGCATATCTTAGCACTGCCCTTCGCCGCCAGCCACCGCCGCGTCCCGGACCGCTTCGTGGCTGCGTCCCGCCTCTTCGACCAGCCATTGGCGAAATACTGCCAGTGCCTGACGTTCGGCCTTGCGCTCGGGCACGATCAGGTAATAAGCGCGGCGGCTCACGAAGCTGCGGTTGCAGGGAATCATCAGTTCGCCCGCGGCGAGCTCGCGTTCGATGAGGAAAGGCGGGATGAGGGCCACGCCCATGCGCTCGATCGCCGCCTGGGCCAGCATCGAGAACAATTCGAGCCGCATCCCCGACAGGTCGTGCGCCACCCGCATGCCCGCGGCCTCGAACCACTGCCGCCAGGCATAGGGACGGGTGCTCTGCTGCAGCAACGGCAGACGAGCCACCTCTTGAGGGGAAAGATCCGGCCTTGCCCCCGGTAATGACGGGCTGCACACCGGCACGGGGAATTCCGGCATCAGGAAATGCGCTTCCGTCCCCGGCCACCCCGCTTCGCCGAAATAGATCGCTGCATCGAACGGCGTATCGGCGAAGAGGAAAGGGCGGGTGCGCGTCTCCATGTGGATCACCACCTCGGGATGGAGCGCGCGAAACGCGCCCAGGCGAGGCAGCAACCAGCGGGTGGCGAAAGTGGGCACCACGGCGAGCTCCAGCGTACCCGCTCCCTGGCCGGACATCACCGCCAGCGTGTCGCGCTCCAGGGCCTCGAGTCGCAGCGCCACCTGGCGGCTGTAGGCCCGGCCGGCTTCCGTGAGTTGCACCCCGCGCCGCGTGCGGCGAAACAGCGCCACCCCCAGAAAGTCTTCCAGCGCCCCGATCTGGCGACAGACGGCGCTCTGCGTCAGCGCCAGTTCCTCGGCCGCCCGGGTGAAACTCTCATGGCGCGCCGCCGCCTCGAACGCCGTCAGCGCCATCGTCGAAGGGATTCTCTTGCGCATACCCCAATGCCGCGAAGTGAGCAAAACGCACCGGTCGATGCATAAAAAGCGCTTGCCGGCAGAAGATTCCCTTTATACCATACCGAAACATCACATCTACCCCACCGAAGGAGATCGCCATGCCCTCCCCCCGCGCCGCATTCGACTGGCAAGACCCGCTGCTGCTCGACACCCAGCTCACCGAAACGGAACGCCTCGTGCGCGACACCGCCCGCGCCTACGCCCAGGAAAAACTCCAGCCCCGCGCCCAGCATGCCTTCCGCCACGAACACACCGACCCGGCGATCTTCCGCGAGATGGGCGAACTCGGCCTGCTCGGCCCCACCATCCCCGAAGAATACGGTGGTGCGGGACTCAACTACGTCGCCTATGGGCTCATCGCCCGCGAAATCGAATACGTCGACTCGGGTTTCCGTTCGATGATGAGCGTGCAGAGCTCGCTCGTGATGGTCCCCATCCACGAATTCGGCACCGAAGCGCAAAAGCGCAAGTACCTGCCCAAACTCGCCCGCGGCGAATGGATCGGCTGCTTCGGGCTCACCGAGCCCAACCACGGCTCCGACCCCGGCGGCATGGAAAGCCGGGCGCGCCGCGTCGAGGGCGGCTACCTGCTCTCGGGCAACAAGATGTGGATCACCAATAGCCCTATCGCCGACGTCTTCGTCGTCTGGGCCAAGGACGACGAGGGGCAGATCCGCGGCTTCATCCTCGAGAAGGGCTGGAAGGGGCTCTCGGCGCCGGTCATCCACGGCAAGGTGGGGCTGCGCACTTCCGTCACCGGCGAAATCGTCATGGACGAAGTCTTCGTTCCCGAAGAGAACGCCTTTCCCGAAGTCCGCGGCCTCAAGGGCCCCTTTACCTGCCTGAACTCCGCCCGTTTCGGCATCGCCTGGGGCGCGCTGGGCGCGGCCCAAGCCTGCTACGAGACCGCCCGCAACTACGTGCTCGAACGCAAGCAGTTCGGCCGGCCGCTCGCCGCCAACCAGCTCATCCAGAAAAAGCTCGCCGACATGTGCACCGAGATCGCCCTCGGGTTGCAGACGGTGCTGCGCATCGGCCGGATGAAGGACGAAGGCATCGCCGCCGTCGAACTCACCTCCCTCGTCAAGCGCAATTCCTGCGGCAAGGCGCTCGACATCGCCCGCACCGCCCGCGACATGCTCGGCGGCAATGGCATCAGCGATGAATACTGCGTGGCGCGCCACCTCGTCAACCTCGAAGTGGTCAATACCTACGAGGGCACGCACGACATCCACGCCCTCATCCTCGGCCGAGCCATCACCGGCATCGCCGCCTTTGCCAACTGAGCCGGGGAATCGCGACGATGGATCAGGCCCTCTCCCACCTGCGCGTGCTCGATCTCTCGCGCGTGCTGGCCGGCCCCTGGGCGAGCCAGCTGCTCGCCGATCTGGGCGCCGACGTCATCAAGATCGAAAAACCCGGCAGCGGCGACGACACCCGTACCTGGGGCCCGCCGTGGTGGAAGGGAAACGGTGAAGACGGGGAAAAAGTAGCCGCCTACTTCCTGTGTGCCAACCGCAACAAGCGCTCGCTCACCGTCGATCTCACCCGCCCCGAAGGCCAGGAGCTCATCCGGCGGCTCGCCGAAGAAGCCGACGTCGTCATCGAGAACTTCAAGGTGGGAGCGCTCGCACGCTACGGCCTGGATTACGCCAGCCTCTCGGCGCGCAATCCCCGCCTCGTGTATTGCTCCATCACCGGATTCGGCCAGACCGGCCCCTACGCGCCTCGGGCGGGGTACGATTTTCTCATCCAGGGCATGGGCGGCCTGATGAGCATCACGGGCCGCCCCGATCACGAACCCGGCGGCGGGCCGATGAAAGTGGGCGTGGCGCTCACCGACATCCTCACGGGGCTCTACGCCGCCAATGCCATCCTCGCCGCGCTTGCCTGGCGCGAACGCAGTGGCCGCGGCCAGTACATCGACATGGCGCTCCTCGACGTGCAGGTCGCCTGCCTCGCCAATCAGGCGCTCAACTACCTCACCACCGGCCAGGATCCTCCGCGGCTGGGCAATGCGCACCCCAACATCGTCCCCTACCAGGATTTTCCCACCGCCGACGGCTGGATGATCCTGGCGATCGGCAACGATGGTCAATTCGCCCGTTTCTGTGCCGAAGCAGGGGTGCCGGAACTCGCGGCCGACCCGCGCTATGCCACCAACCCGGCGCGCGTCGCCCACCGCGCCGAGCTGATCCCGCGCCTGCAGGAGCTCACCCGCACGCGCAGCACCGACGCCTGGATCGTCGCATTGGAGCGGGCCGGAGTCCCCTGCGGCCCCATCAACCCTCTCTCCAAGGTCTTCGCCGACCCCCAGGTACGCGCCCGCGACATGGCGCTGCACCTGCCCCATGAGCGGCTCGGCGACGTGCCCCAGGTCGCCAACCCCATGCGGCTGTCGGCCACGCCCCCGGCCTACCGCGGCGCGCCGCCGCTCCTGGGTGAGCACACCGCCGAAGTCCTGCGCGAGGTGCTCGGGATGGACGAAGCAGAAGTGGCCGCACTGCGGGCGAAGGGGGTCGTCTGATCTCCTCTCAGCCTTCGCGGCGGGGCACCCCAGGGCGACTGTGGGCCCCGATCGCACGCAGCAAGACTTCGACTGGCCGTTTCATGTGCTCGACCGGTACCGGCGCGAACCCCAGCACCATGCCGGAGCGCCGGGTCGCCGCCTCGAGCGAGTAGCGCGACAAGGGGCGGCAGATCACCCCTTCATTGAGGGCGCTCGCGGCGATCGCCACATCGTCGAGCGGTTCGGCGAACTGCACCGTCAGGTGCAACCCTGCATGCCCGCCCAAAAAGGATACGGCCGCCCCCAGTTCCCCGGACAGCAGCTCCCGCAAGGTTTCCATGCGTTCGCGGTAGAGCGGCCGCATGCGACGGATGTGGGCGCTGAAATGCCCGTCGTCGATGAACTCGGCCAGCGCCGCCTGTTCGGCGAGACGTCCCTCCCGGTACAGTTCTGCGTTCGCCACGGTAAAGGTTTCGGCCAGGGACGGCGGCACCACCAGATACGCCAGCCGAAGGCCAGGAAAGAGCACCTTACTGAAGGTGCCGACGTAGATCACCCGATGCGCCCGTGACAGGCCGAAGAGCGAGGCGATCGGCTGGCTGTGGAAACGCATCTCGTTGTCGTAATCGTCTTCGATTACCCATGAACCATGACGATGGGCATATTCCAGCAGATCCAGACGCCGCTCGAGCGACATCACCGCCCCCGTTGGATACTGGCACGAAGGCGACACGAAGATGAGCCGCGGCGGCCGCTCCCGCTCCTCGGACCGGATCGCCAGCCCTTCGCCATCGACCGGCTGCGCCACCACCTCCAGCCCGGCCGCCCGCAGCACGTTGCGCGCTCCCCAGTAGCCGGGGTCTTCCATCCACGCCCGGTCGCCGACGTCGGCGAGCACCCGGGCGATCAGGTCGACTGCCTGATGGGTCCCATTGACGATCACCACCTGCTGCGGCGTGCACGACATCATACGCGTCATGCCCAGATACTGCGCCAGAACCGTCTTGAGCGGTCCGTAGCCGCCATAGCCATACTGCGCCAGATGGCGTTGTTCGGGCCGAAGGTAACGCCCCAGGATTCGCCGCCACACCGCGAAAGGGAAATGGCTCACGTCGGGAATTCCCGGCATGAAGGCCCCTCCCTGCAAGCGGCTGCTCGCTGCATGCGCCAGCAGCGTCTTACCCCGTGCGCTCACGACCGGCTGTGTCCGCGCGCTTCCCTCCGTCATCGTCCCCTGGGGCGCACGGATGCGATCGGAAACGAAGGTCCCCGAGCCGCTTCGCCCCTCCAAATACCCTTCGGCCAGCAACAATTCATAGGCTCGCAGCACGGTGTTGCGGGCTATCCCCAGTTCCTTGGCCAGGCTTCGGCTCGAAGGCAATTCCGTCCCCGCCGGCAGGCGACCGGACAAGATGGCCTGGCGCACCGCGAGATAAAGGCGATTGCGCAGACCATTGTGCACGGGCGCGCCTGCAAATGCGGCGACGATCGGTTCGACGGAAAGCTCGCGCGGCATTGACTACACTCCTCCAAGCGGCCCCAAGAAATTACCATAAACTGGCCCCACTGTGGGCCGCATCATTCTTTATAGTGGTTCACCACAACCAGCCCCAGTCCAGGAGAACCCATGAACGCCAACGCACCCAAGCCCCCCTCCAACGCCGAGCTTTTGCGCCGCCGCAACGCGGCGCTGCCCCGCGGCTATGGTCAGGCGCATCCCATCTTCGCCAGCCGTGCCGACAATGCCGAGATCGTCGATGTCGAAGGCCGCCGCTGGATTGATTTCTGTGCCGGCATCGCCGTGCTCAACACGGGGCATCGCCACCCCCGCGTGGCTGCAGCCGTCCGCGAGCAGCTCGAGCACTTCACTCATACCTGCTTCCAGGTCGTCGCCTACGAATCCTACGTCGCGCTGTGCGAGCGCCTCATCGCGCTTGCCCCCGGCAAATCGCCGAAGAAAGCCTGTCTCTTCACCACCGGCGCCGAGGCCGTCGAAAACGCCGTCAAGATCGCCCGCGCGGCTACCAATCGCTCGGGGGTCATCGCCTTCGGTGGCGCCTTTCATGGCCGCACCCTCCTGACGATGGCCCTCACCGGCAAGGTCGAGCCCTACAAGGGCGCCTTCGGCGCCATGCCCGGTGAGATCTTCCACGTTCCCTATCCGCACGCCCTGCGCGGCGTGCGCACCGAAGATTCCCTGCACGCCATCGAGACGCTGTTCAAGACGACCATTCCCGCCCACCGCATCGCCGCCATCATTGTCGAGCCGGTGCAGGGCGAAGGCGGCTACATCCCCGCCCCCGTCGATCTACTGCCGCGCCTGCGCGCCTTGTGCGACCAGCACGGGATCGTGCTCATCGTCGACGAAGTACAGACCGGCATCGCCCGCTGCGGCTCGCTCTTTGCCACCGAACGCTACGGCATCGAGCCGGATCTCATCACGCTGGCCAAGGGACTGGGCGGCGGCACGACGCTCTCGGCGGTGGTCGGAAAAGCCGAGCTCATGGACGCCCCGCCCGCCGGCGGCCTCGGCTCCACCTATGCCGGCAATCCGCTGGCCGTGGCCGCCGCGCACGCCGTGCTCGACGTCGTCGCAGAGGAAGACCTGTGCGCCCGGGCCGAGACGCTGGGCGTGCGCATGCGGGCCCGTTTCGAGACGATGCGCAACCGCTTCCCCTTCATCGCCGAAGTGCGCGGCTTGGGCGCAATGACCGCCGTCGAATTCTGCCATGAAGGCGATCCGAAACGCCCCGCCCCCGAGATCGCCAACGCCCTCAAGGAAGAAGCGGCGCGTCGCGGCCTGCTGCTGCTGACCTGCGGCAGCTACGGTAACGTCTTGCGCGTCATGATTCCCCTGACCATCCCCGAAGCGGTGCTCGACGAGGGGCTCGACATCATCGAAGCCTCCCTTCAGGCCATCGCCGAACGGAAGGCCTGATTTCCGCAACCGACCCGATCCCACAAGGATTTTTTTACACTCCCACAAGGAGAACTCTTCGATGGATACCATCCCATCCTACCTCGACCACGCCCATCTCGGCCCATGGGAAGTCTTCCTCGAGCAGGTCGACCGGGTCGTGCCGCATTTGGCCGATCTGGGCCATCTCGTCGAAACCCTCAAGCGTCCCAAACGCATCCTCATCGTCGACATCCCGGTGAAGATGGACGACGGCTCGATCAAGCACTTCGAAGGTTATCGCGTCCATCACAACACCTCGCGCGGGCCGGGCAAGGGCGGGGTGCGCTATCACCAGGACGTCACGCTCTCCGAGGTCATGGCGCTCGCCGGCTGGATGACGATCAAGAACGCCGTGATCGGTCTTCCGTTCGGGGGAGCCAAGGGAGGGGTACGGGTCGATCCCCGCACCCTGACCCGGGGTGAGCTGGAGCGCCTCACTCGCCGCTACACCAGCGAGATCGGCGTGCTCATCGGTCCGGACAAGGACATCCCCGCGCCCGACGTCAATACCAACGAGCAGATCATGGCCTGGATGATGGACACTTATTCCATCAACCAGGGGCGCACCGTCACCGGCGTGGTCACCGGCAAACCGGTGGCCTTGGGCGGCAGCTTGGGCCGGCGCGAAGCCACCGGCCGGGGCGTGTTCATCGTCGGGCGCAGTGCGGCGCGCAAGCTCGGCCTGGATCTGGCCGGGGCCCGCGTCGCCATCCAGGGCTACGGCAACGTCGGGGCCACCGCCGCCCGCTGTTTCGCCGCAGCCGGCGCCAAAATCGTTGCCCTGCAGGACGTTACCGGCACGATCCACAACGGTGACGGCATCGACCTCGATGCCCTGCAGCACTGGCTCGATGGCGGGGGTACCCTGGGGCGATTCCCCGGGGCCTCGGCGATCGCGAACGAGAATTTCTGGTCGGTCGAAACGGACATTCTCGTACCGGCTGCCCTCGAAGGCCAGATCGACCGGCACAACGCCATGGACATCAAGGCGCGGCTCATCCTCGAAGGCGCCAACGGTCCCACCACGCCCGAAGCCGACGACATCCTCACGTCCCGCGGGGTGACCCTCGTGCCCGACGTGCTCACCAATGCCGGCGGCGTCACGGTGAGCTACTTCGAATGGGTGCAGGATTTCTCCAGCTTCTTCTGGACCGAGCAGGAGATCAACGAAAGGCTCGAGCGCATCCTCAGCGAAGCCTTCGAGTCCGTATGGAAAGCCGCGCAAGAACACCGCGTGACCCTGCGCACCGCCGCCTACCTCCTTGCCTGCCGGCGCGTACTCGAGGCAAGGCAGCTGCGCGGCATCTATCCTTGAACGAAAAGAGACAGACCCAGGGAGGGGCCCGCATGGCAGGAGAAACGAACGCAAGCACCGATGCACCGCACGTCCGTTTCATCGGCGTGCAAAAAACCTACGATGGCGCCTCGCTCATCGTGCGCGATCTCAACCTCGACATCCGGCGCGGCGAATTCCTGACCCTGCTGGGCCCCTCCGGTTCGGGCAAGACCACCACGCTGATGATGCTCGCCGGTTTCGAAACGCCGACGAGCGGCGAGATCCTGCTGGAGGGGAAGGTCATCAACCGCGTGCCGCCGCACAAGCGCAACATCGGCATGGTCTTCCAGAACTATGCGCTCTTTCCCCACATGACCGTGGCCGACAACTTACGCTTTCCGCTACGGGTACGCAAGCTTTCGACCGACGAGATCGAGGCACGGGTTCGGCGGGCGTTGGCCATGATCCGCCTCGAGGAGTACGCCGAACGCTACCCCCAGCAGCTCTCCGGCGGGCAACAGCAGCGCGTGGCGCTTGCCCGTGCGCTCGTCTTCGATCCCCAGCTCGTCCTGATGGACGAGCCGCTGGGGGCGCTCGACAAGAACCTGCGCGAGCAGATGCAGCTGGAGATCAAGCATCTGCAGCGCACGCTGGGCGTCACCGTGGTCTTCGTCACCCACGACCAGGGTGAGGCACTCACCATGTCCGACCGCATCGCCGTCTTCCATCAAGGGGCCATCCAGCAGATCGACACGCCAGAGCGCATCTACGAGCATCCGGTCAATTCCTTCGTCGCCAATTTCATCGGCGAAAACAACGTCCTTCCCGGCATCGTTCGGCGCATGGATGGCGGGACCTGCGAAGTCGAACTCGACTGCGGCCCCTGCGTCATCGCCTGCCGCGGCCCGGTCGGCCTGGGCGAGCGCACCCTCGTATGCATCCGGCCGGAACGCGTCGTGCTCGCCCCGCCGGAAAACCATCCCAACCGGCTCGGCGCGACCGTGCGTGAGACCATCTATCTCGGCGACCAGGTACGCATCTGCCTCGTGCTCGGCCCGCAACAGGAGTTCGTCATCAAAGTGCCCATCTCCCGCTTCGATCCCTCGTGGTCGGTCGGCACGACGCTGCACATCGGCCTCGACCCACACCACCTGCATGCCCTGGACGCCCCCGCCAGCTAAATTCCCCATCGCACCATTCACCCAGGAGGAGATCCACCATGAAAATACGTACCCTGCACGCCGCCGTCCTCGGCCTTGCCCTCGGAGCCGCCGCCCCGGCGATGGCCGATCTCACCATCATCTCCTTCGGTGGCGACAACCAAAAAGCCCAAGAGAAGGCCTTCTACCAACCCTTCACCCAGACCACGGGCATTAAGATCCACCCCGGCGAATACAACGGCGAGCAGGCCAAGATCAAGGCGATGGTCATGGCCGGCAACGTCACCTGGGACATCGTCGAAGTCGAATCTCCCGAACTCGTGCGCGGCTGCGAGGAAGGACTCTACGAGAAAATCGATTTCTCCAAGATCGGCAACAAGGCCGATTTTCTGCCGCAGGCGGTCAATGAATGCGGCGTCGGCATCTTCGTCTGGTCGGTGGCACTCGCCTACGACGCCGACAAGCTGCCGCAGGCCCCCACTTCCTGGGCCGACTTCTGGGACGTGAAGAAATTCCCAGGCAAACGTGGCCTGCGCAAAGGCGCCAAATACACCCTCGAATTCGCCCTGCTCGCTGATGGCGTTCCGCCGCAGGACATCTACAAAGTTCTTGCCACCAAGGAAGGCGTCGATCGGGCCTTCGCCAAGCTCGACCAGCTCAAACCCCACATCCAGTGGTGGGAAGCGGGCGCCCAGCCGCCCCAGCTGCTCGCCTCGGGGGATCTCGTGATGAGCGCCGCCTACAACGGCCGCATCCATGCTGCCCAAAAAGAAGGCAAACATCTCAAGGTTGTGTGGAACCAGAGCATCTACGACATCGATTCCTGGGCGATTCCCAAAGGGGATCCCAACAAGGCGCAGGCGATCGAGTTCATCCGTTTCGCCAGCCAACCCGACCGGCAGAAGGCATTCTCCCAAGAGATTTCCTACGGCCCGACCAACCTCAAGGCGCTCGACGGACTCGATCCCAAGGTGGTCGGCGAACTCCCCAGCGCTCCGCAAAACCTCGCCGTGGCGCTGCCGATGAACACCGAATTCTGGGTCGAACACGGCGAAGAGCTCGAACAGCGGTTCAACTCCTGGGCGGCGAAGTGAGCCTCTGAAACGGCCGATTCCGGGCGGCCTCGCGCCGCCCCTCCATGCGGGAGAGTGCATCCATGTCCGATTTCGCTGCGTCTGCCCCCGCCATCGGCGGGGCGGACCCCGATCTCAAGCGGCGCATGCGCCGCGCCGAGCGACGGCGCAACCTTGCCTACTTCGCACTGGTACTACCTCTGGCGCTGCTGGTGCTGGTCGCTTTCGTCTGGCCCATCGCCTCCCTGCTCGTGCGGGCAGTGGAAAACGAAGGCATCCATGACAACCTCCCGCAGACCATCGCCGCCTTGCGTGGCTGGAACGGGCAGGAGCTGCCCGACGAACGCGTCTATCGGCTCCTCGCCGATGAGCTCGCTCAGGCCAAGGGAACGCCGAAGCTCGCCGCCATCGCCACGCGCCTCAACCGCGAGGAGGCCGGCTTGCGCTCGCTCGTGATGAAGACGGCCCGCCATCTCCCCTTGCCCATGGACGTCTCCGCCAAAGAAGCGCTGATCGCCATCGATCCGGCCTGGGGCGAGACAGCGATCTGGAAAACCCTGCAGCGCGCCGGTCACCCATTCACGGCCTTCTACCTGCTCGCCGCGCTCGACCTGACCGTCGATGACCAGGGTCACATCGCTCTGGCCCCGCCCCAGGAGCGGGTCTATCTCGACGTGCTCGGCCGTACCTTCTGGATGAGCTTCAACGTCACCTTGCTGTGCCTGCTGCTCGGTTTTCCCGTCGCCTATCTGATGGCCATCCTGCCGGTGAATCGCAGCAACCTCCTCATGCTCTTCGTGCTGTTGCCGTTCTGGACATCCGTCCTGGTACGCATCGCCGCCTGGATCGTGCTGCTGCAAAACGAAGGGCTCGTCAATCGGCTCCTGCTCTCGCTGGGGCTCATCGAATCCCCCCTGCCCATGCTCTTCAACCGTTTCAGCGTCTATATTGGAATGATCCACATCCTGCTGCCGTTCATGGTTCTGCCGCTCTATTCGGTCATGAAAGGGATCTCGCCGCTCTACGTGCGGGCCGCGCTCTCGCTCGGCTGCCCTCCTTGGCGCAGCTTCTGGACGATCTACTTTCCCCAGACCTTGCCCGGCGTGGGCGCCGGCGTCCTTCTCGTCTTCATCATGTGCATGGGGTACTACATCACACCGGCGCTGCTCGGTGGACCCAAGGAGCAGATGTTGAGCTACTTCATCGCCTTCTATACCAACCAGACGATCAACTGGAACATGGCCGCAGCCCTGTCGGCGATCCTGCTCACCGCTACGCTGCTGCTCTACGCGGTCTATGCCCTGCGCTTCGGACCCACCCGTGTCAAGTTCATGAAAGCCCGCTGAAGGAGGGATCCCCGTGCTGCCACCCTACGCCTCCCCCCTCGAACGCGCCTGGTACTGGATGCACCGTGCCCTCGTCTTCCTCATCCTGGCCTTCCTGATCCTGCCCATTCTCGTCATCATTCCCCTGTCGTTCAACGCCGACAATTTCCTCATGTATCCCATGTCGGGTTTTTCGCTGCGCTGGTACGAGGAATTCTTCACTTCGCCGGTGTGGGGGCGATCGGTGATGAACAGCCTCATCGTGTCGCCGGCGGCGACCCTGCTAGCGATGGCACTGGGCACGCTCGCCTCGGTGGGTCTGGTACGGGCCGAGTTTCCCGGCAAGACCGCCCTCACCGCCGTGCTGATCTCACCCATGATCGTGCCGGTGGTGATCATCGGCGTGGCCATGTATCTTTTCTTCGCCCCCGTCGGGCTCACCGGCAGCTACACCGGCCTCATCATCGCGCACGCCATCCTCGGCGTCCCCTTCGTCATCACCACCGTGACGGCCACCCTCGTCGGGTTCGATTTCAACCTCGTGCGGGCGGCCTCCAGTCTCGGCGCGGGGCCACTCACGACCTTCTTCCGGGTCACGCTGCCGCTGGTCGCCCCCGGCATCCTTTCCGGCGGCATCTTCGCCTTCGCCACCTCCTTCGATGAAGTCGTCGTCACGCTCTTTCTCGCCGCGCCAGAGCAGAGTACCCTGCCGCGGCAGATGTTCGCCGGCATCCGCGAGAACATCAGCCCCACCATCGCCGCAGCCGCCACCATCCTTGTCATCCTCTCCACCCTCATGCTGCTCACCCTGGAGTGGCTGCGCCGGCGCAACGAGCGGCTGCGCACCGCTTTGATCTGAATTTTTCACCCCACAGGACCATGCACCATGACCCTTGCACTCAAAGACCCTTCCCTCTTCCGTACCCAAGCCTACATCGACGGGCGCTGGGTCGATGCCGACGACGGTGCCGTGCTCACCGTACGCAACCCCGCCGATGGCAGCGTGCTCGGTACCGTGCCCAAGATGGGCGCTACCGAAACGCGCCGCGCGATCGAGGCGGCCAACGCCGCCTGGCCGGCCTGGCGCGCCCTCACCGCCGGGGCGCGCGCCCGCATCCTGCGACGCTGGTTCGACCTCATCGTCGAAAATCAGGAAGACCTGGCCGTGATCATGACCTCGGAGCAGGGTAAGCCGCTGGCCGAAGCGCGCGGCGAAGTGCTCTATGCCGCCTCCTTCATCGAGTGGTTCGCCGAAGAGGGCAAGCGCATCTACGGCGACGTCATTCCGCCGCACCTGGCCGACAAGCGCATCGTCGTCACCAAGGAGCCGATCGGCGTGTGCGGCGCGATCACGCCGTGGAATTTCCCTTCGGCCATGATCACGCGCAAGGCCGGGCCGGCGCTCGCCGCCGGCTGCCCCATGGTGCTCAAGCCCGCGAGCCAGACCCCCTACTCGGCGCTGGCGCTGGCGGTACTCGCCGAGCGTGCCGGCGTACCGGCTGGCGTGTTCAACGTCGTCACCGGCTCGGCCACGGCCATCGGCGGCGAGCTCACCGCCAACCCCATCGTGCGCAAGCTCTCGTTTACCGGCTCCACCGAGACCGGTATCAAGCTCATGGCGCAGTGCGCCCCCACCTTGAAGAAACTCTCGCTCGAACTCGGTGGCAACGCGCCGTTCATCGTCTTCGACGATGCCGACCTCGACGCCGCCGTGCAGGGGGCGCTCGCCTCGAAATACCGTAACACCGGCCAGACCTGCGTGTGCGCGAACCGCCTGCTCGTGCAGGACGGCGTCTACGAGCGCTTCGCCGCCAAGCTCGCCGAAGCCGTCTCCCAGCTGAAAGTCGGCCCGGGGCTCGCCGAAGGCACCAACCAGGGGCCCCTCATCGACGAGAACGCGGTGCGCAAGGTCGAAGAGCACATCGCCGATGCCGTGAGCAAAGGCGCGCGCATCCTCACTGGGGGCAAGCGTCACCCCTTGGGCGGCACCTTCTTCGAACCGACCATCCTCGCCGACGTCACCCCTCAGATGAAAGTCGCACGCGAGGAGACCTTCGGCCCGGTGGCACCGCTCTTTCGCTTCCACACCGAAGAAGAAGCCATCCGCATGGCCAACGATACCGAGTTCGGCCTGGCCGCCTATTTCTACACCGAATCCTCGAGCCGCGTCTGGCGCGTGGGGGGGGCGCTCGAATACGGCATCGTCGGCATCAATACCGGCCTCATCTCCACCGAGGTCGCGCCTTTCGGCGGCATGAAGGCTTCCGGCATGGGGCGCGAGGGCTCGAAGTACGGCATCGAGGAGTATGTGGAGATCAAGTACATGTGCATCGGCGGTATCTGATGCCGGCCCTATAGGGTGGGGGTGGATGGATCACCCCCCGCCCGCGCCGAGAAATACGCCCGCAGCTCCGGCTCCGGACGCTGCGCCAGTTCCTCGGCCGTGCCCGCGGCCAGTACTTTCTTGCGCGCGAGGAAGACCACGAGGTCGCTTGCACCGAAGATCGAATCGAGGTCGTGCGTGATTTGGAAGATCGTCACGCCCAGCGCGTCGCGCAGCGCGAGCACCAGCCGGTCGAACGCCCGGGCGCTCACCGGATCGAGCCCGGAGGTGGGCTCGTCGAGGAAGAGGATCTCCGGGTCGAGCGCGAGCGCCCGGGCGAGCGCCGCGCGCTTGGTCATGCCGCCGGAGAGTTCGCGCGGATGGCGATGCACTGCGTCCGCGTCCAGCCCCGCCAGCTGGATCTTGAGCATGGCCGCCTCCTCGCGCAGCCGCCGCGGCAGGCGCGCGTGCTCGGCAAGCGGCAGCATCACGTTCTCCAGCACCGTGAGCGAGGTGAAGAGCGCCCCTTGCTGGAACATCACCCCCAGGCGCAGCTGCAGCCGGATACGCTCCTCACGCCCGAGCGCGGCGACATCCCGCCCCAGGATACGGATGGAGCCGGCCGCCGGGCGAGTGAGCATGATGAGGTTGTTGAGCAGCACCGTCTTGCCGCTGCCGCTGCCGCCCACGAGCGAGACCACCTTGCCGCGCGGCACCACCAGGTCGAGCCCCTCGTGCACCACGTGCGCACCGAAACGGTTGCACAGGCCGTGCACCTCGATCGCCGGCGTCTCTTCGCTTACCTCGCTCATAGCCCCAACCGCCGAAATGCGATGGAGAAGATCGCATCGAGCACGATCACCCAGAAGATGGCTTGCACCACGCTGGAGGTGGTCGCCCGCCCCACTTCCAGCGCCGAGCCGCGCACGCTCATGCCTGCCTGGCAGCCGATGAGGGCGATCACCGTGGCGAAGACCGGCGTCTTCACCAGTCCCACCCAATAATGGGTATTCTCCAGCCGCCCCAGACGCTGCAAACCGACCGTCCAATCCAGCCCGAAACCGCCGGTGGCCACCACCATTCCGCCCAGCACCCCGGCGGCGTTGGCCAAGGTGGTGAGTAGCGGCAGCGTGATCGCCAGCGCAAGGAAGCGCGGGATCACCAGCATCTCGACCGGCGGCAGCGCGAGCGAGCGCAGCGCGTCGATCTCCTGGGTGACGCGCATCGACCCGAGCTGGGCAGCATAGCTCGATCCAGTGCGTCCGGCCACGAGGATGGCGGCGATCATCGGTCCCATCTCCCGCATGACGACGACCCCGATCATGTCGGCGATGAAGACGTTGGCGCCAAACCGATCGAGCGTCACCCCCGCCTGGTAGGCGAGCACCACGCCGATGAGAAAGGAGAGCAAGGCCACGATGGGAATCGCCCGCACGCCGGCTGCCTCGATCTCCACGATCACCGAATCCCAGCGGATGCGCCAGGGCCGTACGAGCAGCGGCAGCAGATGCAGCGTGACCTCGCCGATGAACGCCAACATGTCCCGGTAATGGCGCGCGAGATCGACGGCGACCTTGCCGATGTAGGCGAAGCCGGAAAAAGGCTCGGGCGCGGGCGGAGGCGTGCGCTGCGCCACATGGGCGATGAGGGAGCGCGTCGCCTGCCAGGCCGGAGGCAGGGAAGAGAAATCCAGCACCCGGCCCTTGGCTTTTGCCTCGGCCGCGATGTGCTCCAGCACCAGGGCGCCGACGGTGTCGAGCTCGGCCTGCGCGGCCGCTTCGAGCGCAACCGGCCCTTCAGGAAGCGCGGATAAAGCCTGCGCGGCAGCCGCAATGAGCGCCTCGGCCTTCACCCCGGCCGCCGTCCACGCCCCCTCGAGCACGAGGCGCGGCGGCTCACTCGCTGCGTGCAGGCGTGCAGGGGAGGAAGCGGCGATCTCGTCCATGGGGCAATGATACGCCAGATGGCGGAAGGCAGCAGGAGTCGAACCTACCTGGGAGCGTCGGACGCCCCCAACCGGGTTTGAAGCCCGGCCGTGCCACCGGACACGGATGCCTTCCTCGGGAAAACCAGGATATCGTTCCTGCGGCGGGTAAGGACATGCGTCCCGTCCGCCGCAGGAACGATACAATATACCGCAACCCACCCAAGAAAAAACATTGACCCCCAGCGGAGGACCCACCCATGGATCGACGCGAGTTTCTCGGCCTGGCGGGCGACACCTTGCTGCTCACCCGCCTGCCAACCCTCCAAGCCTCGCCTGCCGACTCGGCCGATTCGCGATCTTGGCGCCGTTTCGCGCTCACCTACCACGTCGAACTTGCCGAACCCGGCCTCGAAGCCGAGCTGTGGTTGCCCTTGCCGCAGAACTTCAGCGACTATCAACGCGCCGAGATCCCGCAATGGCAGAGCAATGCCGACACGGCCGAAGTGCGGCGGCTGGGGCGCGCCGAGGCCTTCTTCGCCCGCTGGCGTGGAGCCGCCGAGCGCCGCGCCAGCGTGCGCATCGAAGTCGCCACCCGCGATCGGCAAATCGACTGGCACCGGCCGCCCCGACCCACCCCCGAGCAGGAGACGGTACTCGAACGCTATCTCCAGCCCACCGAACGGGTGCCGCTCGATGGCATCGTGCGCGACACGGCGCTGGCAGCGAGCGCCGGAGCGGAAACCCCGCTGCAGAAAGCCCGCGCGATCTACGACTGGGTGGTGGAACACTCCTTCCGCGATCCCAAGGTGCGCGGCTGCGGCCTGGGCGACGTCAAGAGCATGCTCGAGAGCGGAAACCTTGGCGGGAAATGCGTGGACATCAATACCCTCTACGTCGGCCTGTGCCGGGCCGTCGGCATCCCCGCGCGCGAAATCTACGGCATCCGCGTGGCCGACTCACGCTTGTTCAAGTCCTTGGGCCGCAGCGGCGACGTGACCGGCGCACAGCACTGCCGCGCCGAATTCTACGTGGCCGAGTTCGGCTGGGTCCCCGTCGACCCGGCGGACGTGCGCAAGGCGGTGCTCGAAGAAAAATTGCCACTCGACGATCCGAAGATCGCCGAACTGCGCGAACGGCTCTTCGGTAGTTGGGAAATGAACTGGGTGGCGTTCAACGACGAGAACGACCTGCGCTTCGGACCGAGCATGATGTCGGGCTTTTTCATGTATCCGCAGGCGCGGGTGGGCGGCAAGGTCCTCGACAGCCTCGATCCGGAGCATTTCTCTTACCGCATCGAATCGACCTCCCTCAGCTGAAGACGGAACCGGCATCGCCGCGCAGCAGGTGCGCGTCCTGGCCGCGGCGCTGCACCCGGCGCGTGTATCCGATGCGATCGAAAAATTCCAGGATCTGTACCGCGCGCTTGCGCCCCAGCCCCGTGGCATCGCGAAAACGCGCCGCCTGCACGCCCCCTGCGGCCGCGGCGAGCTCGGCAGCGATCGCCGCGAGCTCCCGCACCCGCCGGGGGGCATAGAAGAGATCCTTGACCACCTGCGCTGCCTCGCCACGGCGCGCGAGCTTGCGCAGCAGGGCGCGCACCGCCTCCTCGGGCAATCCTTCCGCGCGCGCCAGATCCCGCACCCACGGCGGATCGAAACCGCCCGCTTCGAGCCGGGCGAGGAGCCGCGCCGCGAGCGCCTCCTCTTCGGGTGCGAGCCGGGCCGCATGCCCCGGCAGATGCCACCAGGGGCCGCTGCGCGCCACCTTGCCCTGGCTCGCCAGCGCGTCGAGTACGCCCTGCCACAAAGGCTCGGGGATGAGCGCATCGACCATGCGGCGCAGGCGCGGCGTGTCCACACCGGGGTCGTCGGGCACGCGCTCATGCTGGCGTTCGAGCACGGCGAGTACCCGTTCGGCGAGCGCCTCCCAGTGTCCGGGCAGGATCCAGGCCGCGCCTCGAGCTCCCTGCACCCGCAAAGCCTCGGGCGGCAGCACAGCCGCCGAGATCGGCGCCGCGAACAGCCGCTCGAGCAGCGCTTCGTCCACACCGTAGGGCGCCTGCCCCAGCAGCGGTCCGAGCCCCTCGCCTTCCAGCAGGCGTGTGATCGCCTCGAGCCAGGCACGACGCCGCGGCGAACGGCGCTTGCGCTCGGGTGCGTAAGGGTCGAGCACGCGGCCGCCGCCAAGGGTGCGGTTCGCCTGGGCGTTGCGGAGGATGAAACGATCGCCCGGTGCAGCGCACAGCGGTTCCTCGAAAACCAGCTGCACGAGCCCTCGCCGGCCGGGCGGCAGGAGATCGCCTTCGAGCGGTATGACGTAAGCGAGCCGGTGCGCCGCGGCGAGGTGCACATGCACCGGCGTGCGCACGCCGAGCGCCGGCGCGTCCGCAGAGAGCGCCAATTCCACATCGAGATGGCACGTGGGTAAGAAACAGCGCGCATCCGCGATCCAGTCGCCGCGCGCGATGGCCTCTTTCGCCACCCCCGGAAGGTTCAGGGCGCAGCGCTCACCGGCCAAGGCGCGCTCGCTCGGCCGGTTCTGCGCATGGATGCTGCGCACCCGCACCGGCAGTCCTGCCGGCATGAGCCGCAGTTCCTCCGGCCCGCCCAAGGCGTAGCATCCTCCATGGACCGTACCGGTCACTACGGTACCCACGCCGGCGAGTGTAAACGCCCGGTCGATCGCAAGCCGAAAGAACCCCTCGCGGCGGCGCGCCGCGATTCGGCCCGCCTCACGTTCCAGATGCGCGCGCAGCGCCGCCGTGCCTTCGTCGCCCGGCTCCTGCGCCCGCACGGCGAAGACCGGCGCGCCTTCGAGAAAGGTGCCGGCGGTGAGCGCAGCGATTTCGTCCCGAACCTGCGTCAGGCGCGAGGAATCGACGCGATCGGCCTTGGTGATCGCCACCGCCCCGCGCGTCACGCCGAGCCAACCGAGAATGGCGAGGTGCTCGCGCGTCTGCGGCATCACCCCATCGTCGGCGGCCACCACCAAGAGCGCGAAATCGATGCCGCTCGCACCCGCGGCCATGGTGTGCACCAGGCGCTCGTGGCCGGGCACGTCGATGAATCCGAGCACTTCGCCGTCGGCGAGCGGTAGATAGGCGTACCCGAGCTCGATGGTAATGCCGCGCGCCTTTTCCTCGGCCAGCCGGTCGGTGTCGACGCCGGTGAGCGCCTTGACCAGCGTCGTCTTGCCGTGGTCGATGTGGCCCGCCGTGCCGACGATCATGGCCGCAATTCCGCCAATTGGGCAAGAAAGGCGGCCTCGTCGGCCTCGTCCAGGCAACGCAGGTCCCACCACAGCGCCTCGTCGGCCACGCGTCCGAGCACCGGGCGAGGCAACGCGCGCAGCGCCGCCTCGAGCCGCGACAAGGAACGCCCCGCGCGCTTGCCCACCGGGCGAAGCACCAGACCGTGGCTGGGCAGGCGCTCCACCGGCAGTGCCCCGCTGCCGATCTGGCTCGCCATGGCAAACTCGCTGACGGCGAATCCTTCGCCCAGGGCCTGCTGTACCGGCGCGCGCAGCCGCGCCGCCTGCGCTGCCATCGCCGAGGCCGGGCGCGTGAGCAGCCGCAGCGTAGGCAGACGCTCGGCGAGAAACTCCGGCTCACGGTAGAGCCGCAGCGTCGCCTCCAGCGCTGCCAAGGTGAGTTTGCCCACGCGCAACGCCCGTTTGAGCGGATCCTTCTTGATGCGGCGGATCAGATCGGCGCGGCCGACGAGGAAACCGGCCTGCGGGCCGCCCAGCAGCTTGTCGCCGCTGAAAGTGACGAGGTCCGCCCCCGCAGCGACGGTCTCGCGCACCGTCGGCTCGGCCGGCAGACCCCAGGCGGCCAGATCGGTGAGCGTGCCGCTGCCCAGATCAACGCCCAGAGGCAGGCCGTGCGCGTGCGCGATCTCGGCGGCTTGCGCTACCGGCACGCTCTTGGTGAAGCCGGTGATGGCGTAGTTGCTGCAATGCACTTTGAGCAGCATCGCCGTGCGCGGCCCGATCGCTTCGGCATAATCGTGCGAATGGGTGCGGTTGGTGGTACCGACTTCGACGAGGCGGGCGCCGGCGCGCTTCATGATGTCGGGAATGCGGAAGGCGCCGCCGATCTCCACCAGCTCGCCGCGCGAGACCACCACCTCGCGCCGCTTGGCGAGCGCATCGAGCGCCAAGAGCACCGCCGCGGCGTTGTTGTTGACCACGGTGGCCGCCTCAGCCCCGGTGAGCTCGCGCACGAGTTCTTCCACGAGCGTATCGCGGTCGCCCCGGCCTCCGCTCTCGAGGTCGAACTCCAAGGCGGCTGGAGCCGTCATCGCCTGCACCACGGCGCGCACCGCCTCGTCGGCGAGCAACGCCCGGCCGAGGTTGGTGTGCAGCACCGTTCCCGTGAGATTGAAGACGGTGCGCAGCCGCGGCCGATCCTGCGCCTGCAGGGCTTCCCGCACCCGGGCAGCGATTGCCTCGGGCCGGATCGCCTCGGCTGCGAGCGCCCCTTCCTGAGCCTGCGCCCGCAGTGCCGCCAGATGGACGCGCGAAGCGGCCAGCACCCGCGTACGGCCGTGCGCCGTGAGCAGGGCGGCGAAGGCGGGCGAGGCCAGCAGCCGTTCGAGCGAAGGGATGGCGCTCGCCGCAACGGATTCGGAACGGGTGTTCGTCGTCACGCGAACCACAGCAAGGGATTGGCGCTCGCGCGCACGTATCCGGCTTCTCCCATCAAGACATCGAGCGTGAGACTGGCGAGATCGTCGGCCACCGCATCCACCTCCAGGTCCTTCTCCTGGTAGAAAATCTTACGATAGCTGTGGCAGGCATCGCAAGACTCGGCCTTGATCGCCTCGGACGCCCCTTCGAGGTGGTGGTAGGCCACCGAACGGGTGTCCTCGCAGTGGCTGCATTTGACGCGCACCATGTGCCACTCGCTCGCGCATAGACCGCAGTGCAGATAGCGCAGACCGTCGCTCGCCGCGCCCACGCGCACGACGCTTGCCACCGGCAGGCTGCCGCACACCGGGCAGACGCGCGAGGGCACCACAGCCGGCACCACCGCTTCCGGCAGACGGCTCGCCCGCTCGGTCCAATACACCTGCAGCGCCGCCATGAGGAAAGGCGCTGCGGCTACGTCCCCCGGTTCTTCCCCGGCAAGGAGCGCCTGGGCGAGCGCATCGAGCCGCTGCGGCTCGGCAGAGAGCGTTTGCTCGAGCCGCGCCACCGTCGCCCGCGGCGCATCCCCGAGCTCCTGACCGGACAGCGCCGCAAGCACCGCCCGCAGCGCCTCGCGCCAGCATCCTTCGAGCGGCCCCTCGCAGGGAAGGGGCGGCATGCCGTGCGTGTGCGCGAGCGAGAGCCGATTCTCGTCGGGCAAGGGCGCGGTGAACGCGCCGAGCGCCTCGTGCTGCGCCTGGGCGAGCCGCGCCATCAAGGCGAGATACTCGCCCAGGGAATTCCCCCCGGCCAGATGACGCAGGCGCGCCGCGCGCTCGGCGAATACCTGGCGTGAGGGCAGGCGCAGCCGCGGCAAGGCGTTGCGCTCCAGCCCCTCGATCTCACCGCGTGACAGAATGCGTTGCAAGCCGTTCTCCCTTTACTCGTTGGCACCCTTGACCATCTGCCGGAACCAGGCGCGATGATGCCGCCAGGCCCAGCCCCAAGTCACGTCGCCCCGCGTCATCGCGCGCACCGAACCCTTCACCCAGATGGCCGCGTAGATGTGCACGATGATGGACGTGATGGCGACGAAAGCGCACGCAGCGTGCACCAGCGCCGCTGCACGCACGACGCCGACGGGCAAAGAGAACCAGGCACGCCACAGGCCGATTCCCGAGAGCAGCAGACCGACGGCGCTCAGCACCAGCACATAGAAGAGCGCCTTCTGCAAGGCGTTGTAGCGCCCCACCTCGGGCAGATGCTCCTCGCGGTTGGCGAGCACGTCGGGGAAGTGCTTCAGCCACTGCGCATCCTTCGCCTCCCAGGCGTTGTGCCGCGCCAGACGCAGCGCGAGCACGGCGAAGCAGACGAAGAACACCACCCCGATGTACGGATGCAGCACCCGCGCCCAGTAGCCGCCGCCGAGCAGGTCCGAGAGGAAGAAGAACGCCGGATGATAGAACGCCAGCCCCGAGAGCGCGAGCAGGATGAAGGTGATCGCCACCACCCAGTGGTTGCTGCGCTCGCTGGCGCTGTAGCGCGGCAGAGTCCGCGGTCGTGTGGTCTCACTCATGGGACACCTCCTTCTCGGCGCGGTGCTCGTCCTCCTCGCTCGTCTCGGCCGGACCGACGCGCATGTAATGGAAAAAGCCCACCAGCGCGGCGAGCGCCATCGCCGCCATGCTCAAGGGCTTGGCCACCCCTTTCCACAGCGACACCGTGGGGCTGATCTGCGGGTCTTTCGGCAACCCACTGTAGAGGGTGGGTTGATCGGCATGGTGCAGCACGTACATCACATGCGTGCCGCCCACGCCGGCCGGATCGTAGAGCCCGGCGTTGGCGTAGCCGCGGGATTTGAGATCGGCGATGCGCGCCTGGGCGTGCTCCTTCATCTCTTCCTTGGTGCCGAACTCGATCGCCCCCGTGGGACAGGTCTTGACGCAGGCCGGCTCCTGTCCCACGGCGACACGGTCGGAACACAGGGTGCACTTGTACGCCTTGTGGTCCTTCTTCGAGAGGCGCGGCACGTTGAACGGGCAGCCCGTGACGCAGTAGCCGCAGCCGATACAGTTCTCCTCGTGAAAATCCACGATCCCGTTGGCGTACTGCACGATCGCCCCCGGCGAGGGGCAGGCCTTGAGGCAACCCGGATCTTCGCAGTGCATGCAGCCATCCTTACGGATGAGCCACTCGAGATCTCCTTGAGGGTTCTCGTATTCGGCAAAGCGCATCACCGTCCACGAATGCTCGGTGAGATCGGCCGGGTTGTCGTAGACGCCGATGTTGGTGCCGATCTCGTCGCGCAGGTCGTTCCACTCCATGCACGCCGTCTGGCACGCCTTGCAGCCGATGCACTTGGAGACGTCGATGAGCTTGGCCACCGCGCCCACGCTCGGCTCGCGCACCGAAGGGGTGGGCGAAGTGGTGGCGGAGCGCCGCTTGATGTCGAGAGATTGCAATGCCATGGCCGCGCTCCTATGCCTTTTCCACTTTTACCAGGAAGGACTTGAATTCCGGCGTCTGGATGTTGCCATCGCCCACCGAAGGCGTGAGCGTGTTCGCCAGGAACCCCGGCTTGGCGATGCCCGTGAAGCCCCAATGGATGGGAATGCCCACGTGATGCATCGTCTTGCCCTCGATCGTCAGCGGCCGGATGCGCTTGGTCACCAGGGCGACCGCCTTGATGTAACCGCGCCTGGAGGAGACCTTGACGCGCTCGCCGTTGGCGATGCCCAGCTCCTTGGCGAGCGCCTCGCCGATCTCGACGAACTGCTCGGGCTGGGTGATCGAGTTGAGCAGCACGTGCTTGGTCCAAAAATGGAAATGCTCGGTGAGGCGGTAGGTGGTGGCGATGAAAGGAAACTCCTCCACCTTGCCCATGTCGGCCAGGTCGCGCGCGAACACCCGCGCCGCCGGGTTGCTGGTGGCCGCCGGCGTTTTTGGGTGCAGCGGGTTGTAGCCGAGCGGCGTCTCGAACGGCTCGTAGTGCTCGGGGAACGGGCCCTCGGTCATGCCGGCGCGGGCGAAGAAACGCGCCACCCCTTCCGGATTCATGATGAAGGGGCCCATCCCGGAGTCGGGCGGCTCGTCGACCTTGAAATCCGGCACGTCCGCTCCGGCCCACGCCTTGCCGTTCCAGTAGATGAGCTTGCGCTGCGGGTCGAACGGGCGGCCCTGCAGGTCGGCGCTCGCCCGGTTGTAGAGGATGCGCCGGTTCGCCGGCCAGGCCCAGGCCCAGCCGAGCGTCTGACCGATGCCGGTGGGGTCGCTGTTGTCGCGCCGCGCCATCAGGTTCCCGTTTGGTCCCCAGCACCCCGCGAAGATCCAGCAGCCGCAGGCGGTGCTGCCATCGTCGCGCAGCTCCGCGAAGCCGGCGAGCTGCTCGCCGGCGCGGCGCACGATTCTCGCCGGATCCTTGGGATCGGGCAGGTCGACCAGCGCCTTGCCGGAGTACTCCTTGGCGAGCTCTTCGGGCGTGGGGTTCGCCTCGTTGGCGTAGGGCCACCAAAGGTCGAGGATGGGCGCCGGGAAAGCGCCGCCCTCGCGGCGGTAGCGCTCGCGGATGCGCAGGAAGAGCTCGGCCATGATCTCGATGTCGCTGCGCGCCTCGCCCGGCGGTTCAGCCCCCTTCCAGTGCCATTGCAGCCAGCGCCCGGAATTGACGAGCGAGCCGTCTTCCTCGGCAAAACAGGTCGTGGGCAGCCGGAACACCTCGGTCTGGATCTTCGACGGATCGACGGGGTTCGATTCGCCGGCGTTGCGCCAGAATTCCGAGGTCTCGGTGGCGAGCGGATCCATCACCACCAGGTACTTGAGCTTGGCGAGCCCCTCCAGCACCTTGGCCTTGTTCGGCGCTGCCGCCAGCGGGTTGAACCCCTGGCAGATATAGCCGTTCATCTTGCCCTGCGCCATGAGCTCGACGACCTGCAGCAGGTCGTAGAGCTTGTCGAGCTTGGGCAGATAGTCGTAGGCCCAGTTGTTCTCGGCCGTGGCGGCCTTGCCCCACCAGGCCTTCATGAGGCTCACGAAGAACTTGGGATAGTTCTGCCAGTAGCTCATCTGGTTGGGGCGCAGCGGCTTGAGCGTGCGCGCGGCCAGATACTGGGGCAGATCCTGCTCGGCTTCGTTGGGCAGCGTGAGATAGCCCGGCAGGAGGTTGGACATCAACCCCAGGTCGGTGAGCCCCTGGATGTTGGAGTGTCCGCGCAGGGCGTTGATGCCGCCGCCGGGCATGCCGATGTTGCCCAGGAGCAGCTGCATCATGGCCGCGGTGCGGATGATCTGCGCCCCGATCGAGTGCTGCGCCCAACCGAGCGCGTAGAGAATGGTGGCAACGCGGTTGGCCGGCGCGGTGGAGGCGAGCATCTCGCAGATCTGCAGGAACTTCGCCTGCGGCGTGCCGCAGACGCGTTCGACCGTCTCCGGCGTGTAGCGCGCATAGTGCTGCTTCATGAGCTGATAGACGCAGCGCGGGTGCTGCAAGGTGGGATCGGTCTTGACGTAGCCGTCCTCGCCGCGCTCGTAGTCCCAGCTCGACTTGTCGTAGCGACGTTTCTCGGCGTCGTAGCCGGAGAAGAGACCGTTCTCGAACGAGAAGTCTTCCCGCACGATGAACGACAAATCGGTGTAGTTGCGCACGTATTCGTGCTGGATCTGGTCTTTCTCCAGCAGATAGCGGATCACCCCGCCCAGGAAGACGATGTCGGTGCCGGTGCGGATCGGCGCATAGACGTCGGCCACCGAGGCCGAACGCGTGAAGCGCGGATCGACGACGATGAGCTTGGCGCCGCGGTGCGCCTTGGCTTCGGTCACCCATTTGAAACCGCAAGGGTGCGCCTCGGCGGCGTTGCCGCCCATGATGAGGATGATGTCGGCGTTCTTGATGTCGACCCAGTGGTTCGTCATCGCACCACGGCCGAACGTCGGGGCAAGACCTGCCACCGTCGGGCCGTGTCAGACACGCGCCTGGTTGTCGAACGCGAGCATCCCCAGACTGCGCACGATCTTGTGCGTCAGATAGGCGGTTTCGTTGCTGGAGGCCGAAGCTGCGAGCATGCCGGTGGTGAGCCAGCGGTTGACGGTCTTGCCCTCGGCGGTCTTCTCGACGAAATTGGCGTCGCGGTCGGCTTTCATCAGCGCGGCGATGCGATCGAGCGCCTCGTCCCAGGAGATCGTCTGCCATTTGTCCGAACCCGGCGCACGGTACTGCGGCTGCTTGAGCCGGTTCGGGCTATGGATGAAATCGATGAGCGAGGCGCCCTTCGGGCACAGCGTGCCGCGATTGACCGGATGGTCGGCATCGCCCTCGATGTGCACGATGGTGGTCTTGACGTTTTTCGCGCCGTCGCCCAGCCCGTACATCAAGATCCCGCACCCCACCGAGCAGTAGGGACAGGTATTGCGCGTCTCGGTCATGCGCGCGAGCTTGTATTGGCGCACCTCGGCCAGAGCCGCTTCCGGCGCCAGGCCCAACGCTGCCATGCTCGAGCCCGAGAGCATGGCAGCGGTGACCTTGAAGAACTGCCTTCGGTTCATCCCGTTCATGGGTCTCCCCTGGGGTTTTTCGTTTCTACCTCGGCAAAGCGACACCGAAAACGGCCTCGCTCCACCCCCTTTTACGGCCTGCGGCGGCCCCCGCCTTCATGCACGAGGCGGCCGAGGACGATCATCCTGCCAGACGGACATCGCATCCATCGGGTCGATGGTTCGATTTGTAAGACAAGGTTTGATGCAAGTCAACCTCGCAGTGCACAAGCGTTTCCCTGCCGGCGATTTTCGCACACCCGAAGCGCTGCGCCCGTCGTCTCGTCTATACTGAATCACGATCGGCTCTGTGGCGTCCAGATCTCATGAAAGCGATGCTCCTCACCCGCCCCGGCGCGACGCTCGAATGCGTCGAACTCCCTTCCCCTCGGCCCGGCCCCGGCGAGATCCGGCTGAAAGTGCTCGCCTGCGCCGTGTGCCGCACCGACCTGCACGTGATCGACGGTGAGCTGCCCCACCCCAAGCTGCCGCTCGTACTCGGCCACGAAATCGTCGGACGCGTACTCGAAGTGGGCGAAGGCGTGACGCGCTTTCGCGTGGGCGATCGCGTGGGTGTGCCCTGGCTCGGCGGGGCCTGCGGTACGTGCCGCTACTGCCGGCGCGGGCAGGAGAACCTGTGCGAATCGGCCATCTTCACCGGCTACACGCGCGACGGCGGCTTTGCCGAGGAGACGCTGGCCGACGCCCGCTTCTGCTTTCCCATCCCCGGGCGCTACGGCGACGCCGAGGCCACGCCCTTGCTGTGCGCCGGACTCATCGGCTGGCGTACCTACGCCAAGGCGGGCGCGAACCTCGAACGCGTCGGCATCTACGGCTTCGGCGCCGCGGCGCACCTCATCGCCCAGGTGGCCATACACCAAGGCAAGCGCATCTACGCTTTCACGCGCCCGGGGGACGTCGCCGCCCAGGAATTCGCCCGGCGCCTGGGTGCCTGCTGGGCGGGCGGTTCGGACGAACCGCCGCCCGAGCCGCTCGATGCCGCACTCATCTTCGCCCCCGTGGGCGAGCTCGTGCCGCAGGCGCTGCGCGCCACCGACAAAGGCGGCACGGTGGTGTGCGGCGGCATCCACATGAGCGACATTCCCTCCTTCCCCTACCGCTGGCTGTGGGAAGAGCGAACGCTCACCTCGGTGGCCAACCTCACGCGCGCCGACGGCGAAGCCTTCATGAAGCTCGCCGCCGAGGTGCCGCTACATCCGGCCGTCACCTGCTACCCCCTCACGGCGGCCAACGAGGCCATCGCCGACCTGCGCGCGGGCCGCGTGAACGGCGCGGCGGTGCTCATTCCGTAACCAGGCGATCCGCCCGGCTATAGACGGTCGCCCCTTCGCCGCGCACGAACCCCAACAAGGTGATGCCTGCCTCCTCGGCCAGACGCACTGCCAGGGCCGTGGGCGCCGACACCGCCGCGAGCACCCCGATGCCGGCCACCGCCGTCTTCTGCACCAGTTCGAAACTCGCCCGGCTCGACATGAGCGCCATCGCCACCGCCCCCGTGCGCAGCAGCCCGGCGCGCGCCGCCGCCCCGATCGCCTTGTCGAGCGCATTGTGCCGCCCCACGTCTTCGCGCACCAGCAGGAGCGAGCCGTCGGCCGCGGCGAGCGCCGCCGCGTGCGTGGCACCGGTGGCCTCATGCAACGGCTGCCGCGCGCGCAAGGAGCGCATCGCCCCGAGCACGGCCGCAAGCGGCACCCCCCCGCCCTGCGGCACGGCCGGCACGGGGCGCACTGCTTCGGCGAGCGACTCGATGCCGCACAGGCCGCATCCCGTGCGCCCGCTCAAGGCGCGGCGGCGGGACTTGAGGCGCGCGAAGCGCTCGCTGGCGACTTCGATCCGCACGATCACCCCCACTTCGCCGGATGCGAGTTCGAGATCATAAATTTCGGCTGGACCCTCGACGATCCCCTCGGTGAGCGAAAACCCCAGGGCGAAGTCCTCCAGATCGGCGGGCGTGGCGAGCATCGTCGCATAGGCGATGCCGTTGTATTCGAGCGCCACCGGTGTCTCCTCGGCGAGCACGTCTTCTTCGGGCAAGGGCTCGAGGCGCGACGTGCGCACGCGCAATACCACCTTGTGGATCCGGGGCTGCCCTTTCGCACTGCACTCGTCATTTACTGACATCATCTTCAGCCCTCTTCCCTCGCCCTTTGCCGAACCAGAACGCCGCCTTCTTCTGCGCCCTGCGGCAGCTATCGTCTACAATGCGCAGACAAGCAAAAATATCTTCAAACATTTTTCATCATCAGCGCAACAGGAGGAGTTCCCATGTCCTACGTCGTCAAGGTGGTCTTCGGGCCCGACCGCGAGTATGAGTTCTACACCAACGCCGAGGCGGTCGAAGCGCTCGATCGCAACGTCGCCCGCGACTGGTTGGTACGGGAAATGGAAGCGCTCGAGTGCGACGCCCCCAATCCCATGGGCAAGGTGCTCGTGGTCGATCTGATCCTCAACCTGGCCAAATGCGCCGGAGAGGCGCGCTTTGCCGAAGGCGGCGAATGGGCCCAGACCTTCGCCCAGGTGGTGGCGCGCCTGCTCGATCGGCCGGTGGCGCGCATCGACGTCGAGAATTTCACCGTCGGCTGAACTTTCCCCCTGGGCCGCAGGAATGCGGGCGAGCCTCCGTTCCTGCCCTGCGGCCTCCGGCCTCAAGCGCGCCGGCCGATGCGGGCGATCGCCAGCGCCGCAAGGAAATTGAGTTCCTCCTGTACCGGTCGGCCCTGATCGTCGAAGCCGCGCCATTCGCGCACCTCGATGTCGAGCAACCCGCACAGCGTGGTGAAATCGGCCACGGTGAAGAAGCGCACGTTGGGCGTGTTGAACCACTGGTGCGGCAGGCTCTCCGAGACGGGCATGTGCCCCTCGAGGATGCTCTTCCTGTGCTTCCAGAAGGCGAAGTTGGGGAAACTCACGATCGCCTCGTGCCCCACGCGCAGCATCTCCTGCAAGATGCCCTGCGTGTTGTGCATCGCCTGCAGCGCCTGGCTCATGATGACGTGGTCGAAATGCCCGTCCTGCAGGTCGGCGAGCCCCTCGTCGAGGTCGCTCTGGATCACGTTGATGCCGCGCTCGATGCAGGCGACGATGCGCGCTGGATCGTTCTCGATGCCGTAGCCCACCACCCCCTTGGTGTCGATGAGGTGTCGCAGCAGCACCCCGTCGCCGCAGCCCAAGTCGAGCACGCGCTCGCCCGGAGCGATCCATTCGGTGAGCGCCACGAGGTCGGGGCGCAGGGTCGAACGGCGCCCGGGTTCGCGGTCGGAAATCGCCATGGTCACACCTCGATCCGGTTGAAGTAGGCGCGCAGCACCGCGTGGTAGCGCGGGTGCTCCAGCAGGAAGGAATCGTGCCCGGCCTTGCTGTCGATCTCGGCGTAGCACACGTCTTTCTCCGAGTGCACCAGCGCCGAGACGATCTCGCGGCTGCGCGCCGGCGAGAAGCGCCAGTCGGTGGTGAAGGCCACCACGAGGAAAGCCGCCTCGGCGCGCGCGAAAGCCGCCGCCAGATCCCCGCCATAGTCGGCCGCCGGATCGTAGTAGTCCAGCGCCCGGGTAGTGAGGAGGTACGTGTTCGCATCGAAGAAGCGCGCGAACTTGTCCCCCTGGTAGCGCAGATAGGACTCGATCTCGAACTCAATGTCGTAGGAGTAGCGCATGATGCCGTGGCGCAATGCCCGGCCGAATTTCTCGGCCATGGCGTCGTCCGATAAATAGGTGATGTGCCCGATCATGCGCGCCAGCCTCAGCCCCTGCTTGGGCACCACGCCGTGCTCGTAGTAATTGCCGCCGTGGAAATCCGGGTCCGACAGGATGGCCTGGCGCGCCACCTCGTTGAAGGCGATGTTCTGCGCCGAGAGCTTGGGGGCGGTGGCGATCGCCAGTACGTGACGCACGCGCTCGGGATACTGCAGCGACCAGGAGAGTGCCTGCATCCCGCCGAGCGAGCCGCCGATCACCGCGGCGAAGCGTTCGATGCCCAGCCGATCGGCGAGCCGCGCCTGGGCGTTGACCCAATCCTCCACCGTCACGAAAGGAAAATCCGCTCCCCAAGGCTTGCCGGTGGCCGGATTGATCGACACCGGCCCGGTCGAGCCGAAACAGCCGCCGAGGTTGTTCACCCCGATCACGAAGAATTTCTCGGTGTCGAGCGGTTTGCCCGGCCCGACGAGATTGTCCCACCAGCCGACGTTGTGCGGATCGTCCCGATAGACCCCGGCGACGTGGTGCGAACCCGACAGCGCATGGCACACGAGCACGGCGTTGTTGCGTGCGGCGTTCAGTGTCCCGTAGGTCTCGTAGACCAGATCGTACTGCGGCAGAACCCGCCCGGCCTTGAGCGGCAGCGGCTCGTCGAAATGCGCTTTTTGCGCTTCGACGAAGCCGACGGAACGAGGATGCGTCATGCGGCGGCTCCCAAAAACGAAAAAGCCCGGCGACATGCGGGCGCCGGGCGCTCCCGCTTTAGCTGCATTTGTAAGGCGCCCGCAAGCTGAGGCTCAAATCGGCGCCGTATCGTTTAACCAAACCATAGCGTGCCTACCCGGGGATGTCAAGGCGAGCTGGCCTCGCAAAGACCATGACGCCGACAGGATTGATCTTGGAACAAAAGGATCGTTATAATGGCTTAAATTAGTTAGCCAATAATGACGATGAACACGACCGACCACTTCGGCGTTCTCCTGCATGAGGTCGCCCGCTCCTGGCGAACCGAGCTCGACCGGCGACTGCGCCATCTTGGCCTGTCGCAGTCGCAATGGCTGGTGCTGATCAAGTTGCCCGAAGAAGGGCTCACGCAGACCGCGCTCGCGCGCAAAGTGGGAATCGAAGGCTCGACCCTCGTGCGCCTGCTCGACCGCCTGCAGGCCAACGGCTGGATCGAACGCCGCGACGTCCTCGGCGATCGGCGCGCCAAACGCGTCGTCCCCACCGCCAAGGCCAAGACGCTGCAACACGAAGTCACCGTGATCGCCCAGGCGCTGCGCGAGCGGCTGCTCGCCGGCATCGATCCTGCGCGCGTGGCCATCGCCGCTGAAGTCCTATCGCAGCTACGCCAAAAACTCGAGAACCTCCATGATTGACCGCGTCAAGAACGTCAAGTCCACCCTCGCCGCCCATCCCAGGATCCGCCGCGCATCCATCCTCCTTGCATCGCTCGCGCTCATCGCCTGGATCGGCAGCATCGTCCACTACCGCCTCACCCACGTCGAAGAGATCGACGCCCGCGTAGCCACCGAAATGATCACCATCGCCCCGCGCCTCCCAGGCTGGCTGGTCGAACGCCCAGTGATGGAGGGGGATCGCATCCAGAAAGGGCAGACCCTGGCGGTGTTCTACCGCAATCCCTTCCGTCTGCAGGCGCAGTCCCAGGAGGCGGCGCTCGGAGCCGCCGAGAAGGAAATCGAGCGGCTGGAACACCTCCTCGCCGAGCAGCGCGCCTCTACCCAAGCCGCCGTCATGGAAGCCGAGAGCGGCGTGAAGACGGCCGAAGAAGCCCTCAAGGCGGCGCAGATCCAGCGCGCCAACGCCGAGAGCGACTACCGACGCAGCGCCGCGCTGGTGAAATTGCACGCCGTGCCCGAGCAAGAGGCCGAGCATGCCGAAAACGCCTACAAGGTCGCCAAGCAGAACGAGGCCAGCGCCCAGGCCAACCTCGAAGCCGCCAAGGCCCGACTGGCGCGGGCGCGTGCCGATGCCCGACTCGGCTCGCTCGAACGCCAGCTCGAACAGGCCAGAGTGCATCGCGACCAGGTGCTGGCCGAGCGCGACCTCGCCCGGCTTAACCTTGAAGACCTCACCCTCACCGCCCCCATCGACGGCGTGGTCGACCGCACGTTTTCCAACGAAGGCGACTACGTCTCCGCCAGCCAGCGCGTGATGCTCATTCACGATCCCGAGGCCGTCTGGGTCGAAGCCAACATCAAGGAGACCAAGATCGCCGACGTGCGCCCGGGGCAGCCGGTGGAAGTGACGATCGACGGCATCCCCGGCCGGGTTTTCCACGGCGAAGTCTGGCTGATCGGCAACGCCGCCACCAGCACCTTTCAGCTCTTGCCCAATCCCAACCCTTCCGGCAACTTCACCAAGATCACCCAGCGCATCCCGGTGCGCATCCGCGTGAAGCAGGAAGACGGGCTCCTCAAACCCGGCATGATGGCCGTGGTGTCGATCGATGTCCGCCACTGACGAACTCTCCGGTTTCTTCGAGCGCTTTGGATCGGCCTATCGCTGGTTCGTCATCACGACGACGCTCATGGGCACGATCACGGTCGTGCTCTCTTCGACCATCGTGAACGTGGCGCTGCCCGACATCATGGGCGCCTTCGGCATCGGCCAGGACCAGGCGCAATGGATGTCGACCGGGTTCCTCGCGGCGATGACCGCCTCCATGCTCGTCAACGCCTGGCTCAACGACGCCATCGGCATCCGGGCCACCTTCGTCGGCTCCATGGCCCTTTTTGCCGCCGCCTCGGTGCTCGGAGGGCTCGCGCCCAACGAGAACGTGCTCACCTTCGCCCGCGTCGCCCAGGGGATCGCCGCCGGCATCATCCAGCCGCTGGCGATGATCATGATCTTTCGCGTCTTTCCGCCCGAGGAACGCGGCACCGCCATGGGCATCTACGGCATCGGCGTGGTGCTCGCGCCGGCGGTCGGCCCGGTGCTGGGTGGCTGGCTCATCGACAACTACGACTGGCGCTACGTCTTCTACATGGGGCTGCCCACCTCCTTTCTCGGCATGCTGCTGGGTACCATCTTCCTGCCTACGCGGTTGAGCGGCGGCAAACGGCGCCGTTTCGATTCCTTCGGATTCGTGCTGCTCGCCGCCTTCCTCGTCACTTCGCTCTACGCGCTCGCCAACGGGCAGCGCGAGGGGTGGAATTCGGACATCATCGTCGGCACAGGGGCACTGAGCCTTGCCCTCTTCCTCTCCTTCATCGTCTGGCTCGCGCGCCGCGCCGAGCCCTTGGTGAGCCTGCGCGTGTTCGCCTTTCGTCGCTACAGCGCCGCCTCGCTCGTCGCTTTTCTCTATGGGGCGGGGCTGTACGGCTCGACCTACCTCATCCCACTCTTCCTGCAGACCGTGCAGGGCTATACGCCGACGCGCTCGGGGCTGTTGCTGATGCCGGCAGGACTCGTCCTCGGCCTCGTTTTTCCCATCGCCGGGCGACTCACCGACCGGCTGCCCGCCTATCTGCTGGTCTGCGCCGGCCTTTTCCTCTTCGGACTCTCGAACCTACTCCTCTACGAAATCGACGTCGACATCCCTTTCTGGGACATGGCGCTGATGGTGCTGCTGGGGCGCATCGGGCTCGGCGTGATGATGCCGGCCCTGAACGCCGGGGCGCTCTCGGCGCTCCCTGCCGAACTGCTCGCCCAGGGGACGGGGACGATCAACTTCATGCGCCAGCTCGGCGGCGCGTTCGGCGTGAGCCTGCTGTCGGCCGCCGTGGAGATCCGTTTCGCTTTCCATTCCGCAGCGCTCACCGCCACGCAGACCGAGGCCAACAGCACGACGATGTACGTGATCCAGCTGATCGAACAAATCAACGCGATGGCCGGCGTGCCCGCTGCGTACGTCTACCAGATGGGGGGCGCCTTGAATTTTCTCGACAAGGTGCTCGCGGCCAAAGCCCAGAGCATGGCCTACAGCGACGGTTTCGCCATCGTCGGCATCGTGTTCCTGCTGTCACTGCTGCCGGGCTATTTGATGAAAGGGCGCCGCTGAAACGGCGATGCAACGCCGCACCGGCTACACTGAACGTCAGGCCACATCAGGAGGCATCATGACTTACCGTACCATCGTGTTCGCCTACGACGGCAGCGCCGAAGGGCAGGCGGCCTTGGCCGAAGGCATCGAGCTCGCCAGACTCGTGGGGGCGCGCTGCCACCTGCTCGCCGTGATGGCGGTGCCACGGGAAGCCAAGTATGCGCAAGTAGTGGTGCCCGAAGACTGCCTCGACGAAGATTGCGCCCGCACCCGCCGCATCCTCCAGGAAGGCATCGAGCGCTTCAAGGACGCCGGGCTGGAGGTCGATGGCGTCATCCGCGTGGGCGAGGCCGCACCGGTGATCGGGGAGTATGCCGCAGAAGTCGAAGCCGATCTGGTGGTGGTCGGTCACCGCCGGCGGGGGCCGCTCGATCGCTGGTGGCACGGCTCGGTCGGGCACTCGCTGCTCGACTCCCTGCCCTGCAGCCTACTCGTGGCCATGCCGCGATCAGAAGAGGCGAACGGCTAGCGCAACAGGGCAGCGAGCGCCTGCGCGATCAGCGGCGCCACGCTCACGGCGTTCGTGGGATGCGCGATGGTGTCGGTGCTCCAGATCGCTCCGGCACCGGCCGCGCGCACCGTCTCCAGGGCATCTTCGACGAAAAGGGCGTGGGTCACCGCCACGTCTACCGTCGCCGCCCCCGCCGAGCGCAGAGCCCGCACGGCCTGAGCGAGCGTGCGCCCGGTGCTCGCCACGTCGTCGAGCACCACCGCCGCCCGGCCGCGCACGTTCAGCCCCTCGGGCAGGGTCACCGCCACATCCCGGTCGCCGCGCCGTTCCTTTCGCCCCACGGCGTATTCCAAGCCCGAGGCGTGCGCCGCCGCCTCCACCCAGGCGCGCGACTCCTCGTCGGGGCCGACGAGGAGCGGCCGCCCCCGCTCACGCGCCGCGAGTTCGCCCAGCAGCGGCGCGGCGCACAAGGCGAGCGCCGGCGTCACCGGAACGGCCTCGTCGAGCCGGGCGATGCGGTGCAGGTGCGGATCGACGGTGACGAGCGCCTCGACGCAGGAGGCGACGAAGCGCCCCACCACGAAAGCACTCGCCACTTCGCCCGGGGCAAACGCCTTGTCCTGCCGCAGATAGGGGAAATAGGGCGCCACCAGCACGATGCGCCGCACGCCGGCTTCGTGCAGACCGGCACTGGCGAGCAGCAGTTCGACGAGCTTCTCGTTGGGACGATCGAGCCCGCGCAGCAGCACCACCTTCTCCGGTAGCCGCTCGGGCAGGCGCAACTTGATCTCCCCGTCGGGGAAACGGTGACGCTCGATCGGCGCCGCTTCCAAGCCGGTCGCTGCGGCCAGCCGCCGGGCGAAACCCTCTTCCTCGGGGAAAAAGAGCAGCATCAGAACTCCGTATAGACTTCGACGATGTCGGAGGCGACCCCGATGCGGTAGCCCGTGGCCCGTTCGCAGCTGCGCCGCGCGAATACCAGATCGGCCGGATACTGGGCATAAACTCGATAGAGAGGTTCGCCCTGAGTGACCGGATCGCCCAGTTTCTTGAAGAGATCCACGCCCGCGCCCTTGACCTTGGGCGCGCCGGCCTGGCGGGCGATCTGCGCCAGATGCAGGTTGTCGATGTCGACCACGACGCCGTCGGCGGGCGCAGTCACCTCGAACCATTGCGAGGCCAGCGGCGGAGCGTGATGATCGAAGGGTTTTTCCCCCTGCGCCTTGATGATGGCGCGCATCTTGGCAAGCGCCCGACCCGAGTCGAGGATGTCGCGGGCGATGGCGAACCCTTCGCCGCCGCGCACGTCCGGGTCGAACTCGATCACCCGGCCGGCGAGCCGCAGCGCTTTCTGGCGCAGATCGATGGGTGCGAGCGGGTCATTCTCCAGCACGCGCATCACGTCGCGCGCCTCCAGCACCGGCCCGATGCCGAATCCCACCGGCTGGCGCCCGTCGGTGATGACCACGTCGATCACCAGCCCCAGGCGGCGCGCCACGTACTCGAACAGCTTGCGCAGTTGCAGCGCCTCACGCATCGAGCGCACCTTGGCCGTCGGCCCCAATGGGATGTCGAGCACGAGGTGCGTCGAGCCCGCTGCCACTTTCTTTGAGAGAATGGAAGCCACCATCTGCCCCGGGGCATCGATCGCCAGGGGCCGTTCCACCGAGATGAGCACGTCGTCGGCCGGGGACAGATCCGCCGTTCCGCCCCAGGCGAGACAGCCGCGCAGCTGGCGCACGATCTGCTCCATCTTCTCGAACGGCAGCTCGACTTCGGCGAGCACCTCCATGGTGTCGGCGGTACCGGCCGGCGAGGTGATGGCGCGCGAAGACGTCTTGGGGCAGAGCATTCCATGCGCCGCCACGATGGGCACCACCAGCATGGAAGTGCGGTTGCCGGGGATGCCGCCGATGCAGTGCTTGTCGACCACCGGGCGCTCGTGCCAGTCGAGCCGCCGTCCGACTTTCGTCATAGCGTCGGTGAGGAAATACACCTCCTCGCGGTCGAGCTCGTTGTGGTGCGTAGCCACCACGAAGGCAGTGAGCTCGATCTTGGAATAATGCCGCTCGGCGATGTCGCGCACGATGCCCAAGAATTCTTGGGAACGCAGACGCTCGCCGGCGAGCTTGCGCTGCAAGGCGCCCATGGATTCCGGCGGCTCGGCCTGCGCCACCGTCACCAGCGCCCCCTCGGGCAAGCCCAGCTGGGCGAAGGCCTCGAGCGAGAGCCCGATCTCGCCCACGCCCACCAGACGATCATCGTCGACCACATTGAGCGTGGCGAGGACGTGCCGCTCGCCGTCCTGCCCCACCTCGATCTTCGCCAGCGCCTGGAACCCCTCGGCGCGCACCACCGAACACTCGCGGTGCAGATAGGCGACGTTCTCGCGGTAGGTGTCGATGGCCACGCGGCGCAGCGCCAAACGCACCGCATTCTCGGTCATCGATGGGTCACTGTTTTCAGCCATCTTCTTTCCTCCTCTGGCGGCGCAATCCCTGTGAGGCGCGGCAAGGGCTATCCTACAATGAAAACGACCGTTACCGCCGAAAGAGGAGTCGGACATATGGACAAACGCCGCGAAACCGACACGCTGGGAGAAGTCTGGGTCCCGGCCGACCGCTACTGGGGCGCGCAGACGCAGCGCTCGCTAGAGCATTTCCCCATCGGCGTGAAGAACCACCGCATGCCGCTGCCCGTCATCCGCGCCTTCGGCATCCTCAAGAAAGCGGCAGCGCAGGCCAATGCCGAGCTGGGGGAATTGCCGCGGGATCTGGCCGAGCTCATCGTGCGCGCTGCCCAGGAAGTGATCGAAGGAAAGCTCGACGAGCACTTCCCCCTCGTCGTCTTCCAGACCGGCAGCGGCACGCACAGCAACATGAACGCCAACGAAGTCATCGCCAACCGCGCCAACGAGCTCGCCGGCCAGCCCTTGGGAAGTAAATCCCCGGTGCATCCCAACGATCACGTCAACCGCGGCCAGTCCTCGAACGACACCTTCCCCACGGCGATGTACGTGGCCACGGTGCTCGAACTGCGCCGCCACCTCTATCCGGCGGTGGAGACGCTGCGCGATACGCTGGCGCGCAAGGCCGAGGAATACGCCGAACTCGTCAAGACCGGACGCACCCACCTCATGGACGCCGCCCCCATCACCCTGGGGCAGGAGATCGGCTCCTGGGTGGCGCAGATCGAGGACGCCCTCGCCTTCCTGCGCCTGGCCGAAGAGGGCTTGCACGAGTTGGCCATCGGCGGCACGGCCGTGGGCACCGGGCTCAACGCCCATCCGCACTTCGGGGAAGTATGCGCCGAATACATCGCGCGCGAGACAGGCCTTCCCTTTCGCAGCGCGCGCAACCGCTTCGCTGCGCTCGCCGCGCACGACGCGCTGGTCAACGTCTCGGCGGCCCTGCGCACCCTCGCCAATGCGCTCTTCAAGATGGCCAACGACGTGCGCTGGCTCGCCTCGGGGCCGGATGCAGGCATCGGCGAGCTGATCCTGCCGGCCAACGAGCCCGGTAGCTCCATCATGCCGGGCAAGGTCAATCCCACCCAGTGCGAGGCGCTCACCATGGTGTGCGTGCGCGTCTTCGCCAACGACACGGCCATCGCCTTTGCCGGCAACCAGGGCAACTTCCAGCTCAACGTCTATAAACCCCTCATGGCGCACGCGGCGCTCGAGAGCATCGAACTGCTGTCGCAGTCCATCCTCGCCTTCGAGCGCTACTGCGCCCGCGACATGCAGCCCAACCGCGAGCGCATCCGCGAGCACCTCGAACGCAATCTCATGCTGGTCACGGCGCTCAACCCCCACATCGGCTACGACAAGGCCGCCGCCATCGCCAAGAAAGCCGCGGCCGAGCGCAAGACGCTCAAGCAGGCGGCCGTCGAGCTGGGATACCTCACGGCCGAAGAGTTCGACCGCTGGGTCGATCCGCTCGCCATGACGCGGCCGGGCATGCACTGAACCGGAGATCCGCGGAGGAAACGCTATGAGTCAAGACGACGGCATCACCTTCCACCCCGACGGCAGCATACCCCAGCACGGCGAAGTCTTCGTCTTCGGCGCCAACCTCGCCGGCCGGCACGGCGGAGGCGCCGCGGCCGAGGCGGTACGCCGCTTCGGCGCCCAAATGGGCGTAGGCTGGGGCTACATGGGCACCCCGCCGCGGCACTCCTTCGCCATCCCCACGCTGGACGAGAACTTCGAGGTCCTGCCGCTCGAAGAGATCGAGCGCTACGTCGAGCGCTTCATCCAGTTCGTCGCCGAGCATCCGCAGCTGCGTTTCTTCATCACCCGCGTCGGTTGCGGCATCGCCGGCTACCGCGACGAGCAGATCGCCCCGCTCTTTAGGCCGCTCGTCGCCATTGGGCGCTGCTCCTTTGCCAAGCAATGGCGGCCGTACCTGCTCGAAGGGTGAAGGAAGGGTCAGCCGGCGTCTAGCCGCTCCAGCACCTGCCGCGCCGTCTCGCTCGCCTGCGCACGCTCTTGCGCGTCGAGCGCGGTCAGCGCCTGGCGCAGCCAGGGGTGCCAGAATCGCCGCAGATGCTCGAGCACGGTGGCCACCGGGTCCGGCTCGGCGCGGCAATTGGCACAGACGCGCTCGAGCATCGCGAGCAGGCGCGCCCGGTAAGCCGCAGAAGGCACGGCCACAGCCTCGGATCGGAGGTTTTCGGCCGGATTCACGCCGAAGCTCCTGCGACACGCTCGACCCGAACCGCCACGACCTTGTATTCCGGACAGTTGGTGGCCCAGTCCGAACCATCGGTCACCAAGACGTTGGTCTTCGAGGCGGGAAAATGGAAGGTGGTGAAGACCACCCCGGGCCGTACCCGTTCGCTTACCTTGGCGCGCAGACGGGTCTGCCCCATCCGGCTTTCGATGCACACTTCGTCTCCCTCGGCGATGCCGCGCGCCTCCGCGTCCTGGGGGTGGATCTCCAGCACGTCTGCGCTGCACCACACCCCATTGGCCGTGCGTCGGGTCTGGGTGCCGACGTTGTACTGCGCCAGCACACGGCCGGTGGTGAGAAGCAGTTCCCGCCGCCCGTCGGGCCGCTCGCTCGTGGGAACGTATTCGGTGAGCACGAAACTGCCTTCGCCGCGCACGAACCGCTCTCGATGCATCAGCGGCGTGCCGTGCGGCGCTTCTTCGTTACAGGGCCACTGGACGCTACCCAGCCGTTCGAGCAGCGTGTAACTCACCCCGGAGAATTGCGGCGTGAGGCGCGCGATCTCGTCCATGATCTCGGAGAGGTGGGAATAGGCCATGGGGTATTCCATGGCCTGCGCCAGCCGCTGCGTGATCTCCCAATCCTCGAGCCCTGCCAAAGGCGGGATGGCGCGGCGCACCCGCGAGATGCGCCGTTCGGCGTTGGTGAAGGTGCCGTCCTTCTCGAGAAAGGAAGCACCGGGCAAGAACACGTGTGCATAGCGGGCCGTCTCGTTGAGGAAGAGATCCTGCACCACGACGCATTCCATCGCCTCGAGGGCGGCATGCACGTGCTCGAGATCCGGTTCGGACTGCGCCAGGTCCTCGCCCTGGATGTAGATCCCCTTGAAACGCCCTTCGCGCGCCTCGGCGAGCATGTGCGGCAGGCGCAGCCCCGGCTCCGGGGAAATCGTCACCCCCCAATGAGCCTCGAACGCAGCCCGGGCGACGGGTTCGGACACATGCCGATATCCAGGCAACTCATGGGGGAAAGCCCCCATGTCGCAGGCCCCCTGCACGTTGTTCTGCCCCCTGAGCGGATTGACCCCCACTCCGGGGCGGCCGATGTTGCCGGTGGCCATGGCCAGGTTGGCGATGGCCATCACCGTCGTGGCCCCCTGGCTGTGTTCGGTCACGCCCAGGCCGTAGTAGATGGCGGCGTTGTCGGCGCTGGCATAGCACCGGGCGGCGGCGCGAACCTGCTCGGCCGCCACGCCCGTTTCGGCCTCGACGGCCTCGGGGGCGTGGCGAGGATCGGCGATGAAGGCGCGCCACCGGGCGAAGGAGTCGGCCTCGCAGCGTTGCGCCACGAAGGATTCGTCGACCAGACCCTCGGTGACGATCACGTGCGCCATGGCATTGAGTAGGGCCACGTTCGTTCCAGGGCGCAGCGCCAGGTGGTACTCGGCGCGCACGTGGGGGCCATGCACCAGGCCGGTAGTGCGCGGGTCGATCACGATCAGCCGGGCGCCCTGGCGCAGGCGGCGTTTGAGCCGCGCGCCGAACACCGGGTGGGCCTCGGTGGGGTTGGCGCCGATCACCATGATGACATCGGCGTGATCGACCGAGGCGAAATCCTGCGTTCCAGCCGACTCGCCAAAGGTGCGCTTCAGGCCGTAGCCCGTGGGGGAATGGCACACGCGGGCGCAGTTGTCGACGTTGTTGTTGCCGAAGGCCGCGCGTACGAGTTTCTGCACCAGATAGACCTCTTCGTTGGTGCAGCGGCTGGAGGCCACGGCGCCGATGGCCTCGCGTCCGTAGCGCGCCTGAATGCGGCGGAATTCGGCCGCCACGTGGGCGATGGCCTCGTCCCAGCCCACTTCCCGCCAGGGCTCGTCGATCGAGCCGCGCACCAGCGGGCTTCTGACCCGGTCCGGGTGCGTGGCGTACCCGAAGGCGAAACGCCCCTTGACGCAGGAATGACCCTCGTTGGCGCGGCCGCGCCCGTCCGGCACCAAGCGTACCGGCACCTCGCCCTTGAGTTCCACGCGGAAGGAACAGCCCACGCCACAATAGGCGCAGGTGGTGACGACGGCGCGCTCGGGCAATCCTTCCTCGATCACGCGCTTTTCCATGAGCGCCGCCGTAGGGCAGGCTTGTACGCAGGCGCCGCACGAAACGCATTCGGAACCGAGGAACCCCTCGCCCTGCCCCGCGGTGACGGCGGCGGCGAAACCGCGCCCGGCCACGGTCAAGGCGAAACTCCCCTGGATCTCGTCGCAGGCGCGCACGCAGCGGGCGCACACGATGCACTTCTCGGCATCGAAAGCGAAATAGGGGTTGCTGCCATCGACCGGCATTCCGGCGTGCTTCTGTCCGCCGGCGGGATAGCGGATACGGCGCACGCCCACCAGGGCGGCCATCTCCTGCAACTCACAATCCCCGTTGGCACTGCAGGTGAGGCAATCGAGGGGATGGTCGGACAAATAGAGTTCCATCACGCCGCGCCGCAGCTCGGTCACACGAGGGGTGTGGGTATGCACCACCATGCCCTCGGCCACGGGGGTGGTGCAAGACGCAGGATAGCCCCGCCCGCCTTCGATCTGCACCAGACACAAGCGACAGGAGCCGAAAGGTTCGAGCCGCTCGCTCGCGCACAGCCGGGGGATGCGGATACCGGCCTGCGCCGCGGCGCGCAGGAGGGAAGTGCCCTCGGGCGCCTCCACCGTCCGCCCGTCTATCGTCAGCCGCACGGTGGCAGCACCCAAGCGGGCGGGCGTGCCGAGATCGTCGTCGCACAAACGCATGGCCGTTACCCCTGTACCGGACGCCCAGAGCGGGCGCGCGCCGTGAAATCCTCGGGAAAATGCTCGAGTGCGCTCAGTACGGGATACGCCGTCATGCCGCCCAGAGCGCACAGCGAGGCATCGCGCATCGTCGCGGCGAGCTCGCGCACCAGGGCGAGTTCGGCTTCGACAGGTCCCCCGGCGAGCACGCGCTCGAGCGCCTCGCGTCCGCGCACCGAGCCGATGCGGCAGGGCGTGCACTTGCCACAGGATTCGTCGGCGCAAAACGCGAAGGCGTGCCGCGCCATGCGCGCCATGTCCACGGTATCGTCGAACACCACGATGCCGCCGTGTCCCAGCATGGCCCCTGCCGCGGCGAAGGTTTCATAGTCGAGCGGCAGGTCGAAGTGCGAAGGCGAGAGGTAGGCACCGAGCGGCCCGCCGACTTGTACCGCGCGGATCGGCCGGCCGCTGGCGGTGCCGCCGCCGTAGTCGTAGAGGAGCTCACCCAGGCTCATCCCAAACGCTTTCTCGACCAGACCGGGACGGCGCACGTTTCCCGCCAGTTGCAGTGAAAGCGTGCCGCGCGAGTTGCCGCAGCCGTAGTCGCGGTAGGCTTCGGCGCCCTCGGCCAGGATCACCGGCACGGTGGCGAGGGTGAGGACGTTATGCACCAAGGTAGGGCGGCCGAAAAGTCCGGCCAGGGCCGGCAGCGGCGGCTTGGCCCGCACCAGACCCCGCTTGCCTTCGAGGCTTTCGAGCAGCGCCGTCTCCTCGCCGCAGACGTAGGCCCCGGCGCCCACGCGTACCTCCAGCTCGAAGGCGCGCCCGCTGCCGCATACGTCCGGCCCCAGATAACCGCGGGCCCGGGCCAGTTCGATCGCTGCCGTCAGGGTGCGATACGCATGGGGATATTCCACGCGCAGATAGACGTAGCCCTGGGTGGCACCCACCGCGAGTGCGGCGATGGTCATGCCTTCGATCAGCGAGAACGGATCGCCCTCCAGCACCATGCGATCGGCGAAGGTGCCGGAATCGCCCTCGTCGGCATTGCACACCACGTATTTCGTCGGACCGGGAGCGCGGCGCACCGTGTCCCATTTGATGCCGGCCGGAAAGGCCGCGCCGCCGCGCCCGCGCAGCCCCGAACGCTGCACCTGCGCGACGAGCTCGGGCGGCTCCAACGCGAGCGCCTGCTCCAGAGCGCGATAGCCCCCCGTGGCGAGATAGTCGTCCACACGGTCGGGCTCGATCACGCCCAGGCGGGCGTGCAGGAGACGATCCTGTCCCTGCAGATACGGCAGGGCCTCGGGAGAACCGAGGCGCAAGGGATGCGACGCGCCGGAGAGGAAACCGGCTGTGAAGAGATCGGGCACGTCTTCCGGTTGCACCGGCCCATAGGCGATACGCCCCTGCGGCGTGGCCACCTCGACGAGCGGCTCGAGCCAGAAGAGACCGCGCGAACCGGTGCGCTTGATCTGCACCGGCAAGGCGCGCCGCGCGGCCTCGGCGTGGATCGCCCCGGCCACCACGTCGGCGCCCACGGCCAGCGCCGCCGCATCGCGCGGCACATAGACCACCGTCGGGGTTTCCCGGGGCGGATTCATGGCCGCTCCTGCGCCGTCGCCAGAAGCGCGTCGAGCCGCTGCGGCGTGAGCCGGCCATGGACCTGCCCGTCGAGCATCGCCGCCGGCGAGCAGCCGCACAACCCCAGGCAATAGACGCCCTCCAGGGAAAAGCGGCCGTCGGGCGTGTCTCCACCCAGGGGCACACCCAGACGCTGCTCGGCCTGCGCGATCAGCGCCTCGGCGCCGCGGGCGAGACAGGATTCCCCCCGACACAGCACCACGCGATGCGCACCGGCAGGCGTTTGACGGAAATGGGGATAGAAGCGGATCACGCCATGAACTTCGGCGCGCGACAGATCGAGCGCCTCGGCGATGGACGGCACCCAAGCGGGAGGGACATACCCCACCGCCTCCTGCACCGCGTGCAAGAGCGGCAGCAATGCCCCCGGCCGACCGCGGTGCGCCTCGAGCAGCGGCGCCAACGGGCCCGGCACCCCACGATCCCTCGTCTCCATGCTCCCCCTCTTCCAGGCCATGCGGTGGCCTCTGCAATTTATTTTGACTGTCGCGCGAAAGAGGCTCGCTGTCAATACCGAAGCCGCGCCCCCCGCTCAAGAAGCCTCACCCCTCCCACCGCAGCGCGAACCCTTCGGGTGCATGGAAGTCCGGCCGACCCGGCGGATGCGCCAGCGCCCACCAGGAAAATGCTCCCCCATGCCCTTCGAGCACGGCGGCAAGGCCCAGGCGCAGCGCCCCCCGTCCGGAGGGCAAAGATTCAGGGGAGAGGCGAACTCGAAGGCTCAGGCAGCTCGGCGCACGGTGCCAGCGCTGGCAAGGAGCGGGAGGTTCCGGCGTTGGTGTGGGTTGGCGATAGGCGGAAAAAGCGTAGAACGCCCATTGGCCGCTGGGCGAGAAGTTGAATTCGCGGTAACCGCCGCCTTCACGGGCGAGAAAGAGCTCGAAGCAGGTGTGCGCCCACAACCGCTGCAGCGGCAGGACCGCGCCGACATCGGGGAGGCGCAGTCGCTCCAGCTCCCCCTGCAGGGTGTAGCCGAGCAGAAGCGCTCCCTCCTGGCGCTCGAGCTCGACCTCCAGGACGAACTCGCCGAGCGCCGCGGACTCGGGATGGGGACGAAGCGCGACGCGCATCAGGGAAGGATAAGCCCTCCGCCGCCCAGACCGCCCAGGCCGCCCGCCCCACCGGGGCCGCCACCGCGCAGGTCGGTGCCAGCCAGCGCGCTCTGCGCGAGCAGCGAGGATTGCTCCAGCTCCAGCCGGCGCAGCTCGTCCATCGTCTCCTCGATCTTCTTCTCGGCGGCTGCGGCAAAGCCGGCCACCGCCTCGGCCAAGGTCTTGGCCGCAATCTCGAAGCTGATGGGCAAAGCCCCCATGGGCGTCATCACGGTGATCGAGCCGCTGAAGACCTCCGCGCGGGCGGGATCGGGTGCGCCCTCGACGGTGACGGGGATCAGGCGGCGAATCGAGCCGACGCGGCGGTCGAGATAGAGCTCTTCGCGATAGAGTGAGGCCGGATCCATCGGCGGAACTTGATTGCGAGCCATGGTTCTACTCCGTGTAGGGTTTGGCCGATTTTACCCGTAACCGGCTGCTTTCCCGTAAAATCCCCTCTTTGCCGATCTGCGAGAATGCCATGTTTACCGGTATCGTGATGGGCATCGGCCGCGTGCTCACCGTCACGCCACTCGCCGATGGCGTGCACATCGCCGTTGATTCGCGCGCGCTCGAGCTCGAGGACGTGCGCCTGGGCGACAGCATCGCCCACAGCGGCGTGTGCCTGACCGTGGTGGCGCGGCAGGGGACGGTGCTCGAATACGACGTCTCGGGCGAGACGCTCGCCTGCTCGGTGGGCTTGAACGAACCCGGACGCGAGCTCAATCTCGAAAAAGCCCTGCGACTGGGCGATGCGCTCGGCGGGCACCTCGTCACCGGCCACGTCGACGGCATCGGCACGGTCGAGCGCTTCGCTCCCGTGGGCGGTAGCACGCTGCTCGAGATCCGCGCCCCGGCGGCGATTGCCCCTTTTCTCGCCCGCAAAGGCTCGGTGGCCGTCGATGGCGTCAGCCTCACCGTCAATGCCGTGCGTGACGAACCCGACGGCTCCTGCACCTTCGCCATCAACCTCATTCCGCACACCCTGGCGGAGACCACGCTCAAGAACCTCTCGCCCGGCGCGCGCGTCAATCTCGAAGTCGACCCGCTCGCGCGCTACTGCGCGCGCGTGCTCGAATACGCTGGAAGGAACCCCGCCTCATGAACGAACCCCATACCTCCACAGCGCTTCCCGCCGCGAGCGAAGGGATCAGCCCCATCGAGACCATCATCGACGAGATCCGCCAAGGCCACATGGTGATCCTCGTCGACGACGAAGCAAGGGAAAACGAGGGCGATCTCGTGCTCGCGGCCGAATGCGTCACCCCCGAGGCGATCAACTTCATGGCCAAATACGGCCGCGGCCTCATCTGCCTGACGCTCACGGAAGAGCGCTGCAAGCAGCTCGGCCTCAAACTCATGGTGCAGGACAACCGCTCGCCCTACGAAACCGCCTTCACCACCTCGATCGAAGCGGCGCGCGGGGTAACCACTGGCATCTCGGCGCACGACCGGGCGCAGACCGTGCGCGCGGCGGTGGCCCGCCACGCCAAGCCGGAAGACATCGTCCAGCCGGGGCACATCTTCCCCCTCATGGCGCGCAAGGGCGGCGTGCTCATCCGCGCCGGGCACACCGAGGCCGGCTGCGATCTGGCGCAACTGGCTGGGTTCGAACCGGCCGCCGTCATCTGCGAGATCCTCAACGAAGACGGCTCGATGGCGCGTCTGCCCGACCTCATCGAATTCGCCAAGAAACACGGTCTGAAGATCGGCGCCATCCGCGACCTCATCCAATACCGCTTGCGTACCGAGACCTTGGTGCGCAAGGCGGCCGAGCGGACCGTCTCCACCGCCTACGGCGACTTCACCCTCTACGCCTTCGAAGACGAGACCACGGGCGAAGTGCATTTCGCCGCGGCGCACGGCGAGATCGAAGCAAACCGCGAAACCCTGGTGCGGGTGCACGAGCCCATCTCGGTGCTCGACTTCCTCGCCCCCGAAGCCCCTGGCCATTCGGTACCGGTGCCCGAGGCGCTGCGCCGCATCGCGTCGAGCCCCGCCGGAGTCATGGTGATGCTGCACCGTCCGCAAAGCGGCCAGGAACTACTCGAAGTGCTCACGCAAACGCCGGCGCGCCGCCGCGCCTGGGATCCGCGGCTGGTCGGGGTGGGCGCACAGATCCTGCACGCCCTGGGCGTGGGCAAGATGCGCCTGCTGTCGCACCCGATGAGTTTTCCCAACCTCTCCGGCTTCGGGCTGGAGATCACCGGCTTCGAAGATCCCCCTGCCGCGAAAGGATGAACCATGGCCCGTTACGACGACATCTTCGAATATGATGAAAACCTCGACGGCCGGGGTCTGCGCATCGCGGTGGTGATGAGCCGCTTCAACCAGGATATCGGCGAGGGGCTGCTGTCGGCCTGCGTCGCCGAGCTGCGCCGCCTGGGCGTGGATCCGGCCGACCTGCGCCTGGCCACCGTCCCCGGCGCGCTCGAACTGCCGCTCGCCCTACAGACCTTCGGTCGCACGGGGCGGTTCGATGCGCTCATCGCGCTCGGCGCCGTGATCCGCGGCGAAACCTACCACTTCGAGCTCGTCTCCAACGAGATGGGTGCCGGCATCACCCGCGTCGCGCTCGATCTGGGGCTGCCGATCGCCAACGGCGTACTCACCACCGACACCGACGAACAGGCGCTCGCGCGCATGAGCGAGAAAGGGCGCGATTGTGCCCGCGCCGCCGTGGAAATGGCCAACTTGTGTAAAGCGATCCGATGAACGAAGAATTTCTCGCCCCCACCGAAGAAGACCGCGCCCCGCGCCGCCAGCGCCGGCGGCTCGCCCGTGAGCTCGCCCTCAAAGGCACCTACCAGTGGCTCTTGTCCGACAACCCGCTCGCCCAGATCGAGGCACAGCTCGCCCACGACGAAGACTTTCCCGGGGCAGACCACGAGCTGATGCTGGAGCTGCTGCGCGGCGCCGTCTCCCGCGCCGATCTCTGGCGCGCGGAACTCACCCCCTTCCTGCGCCGGCGCGTCGAGGAGCTCTCGCCGGTGGAACATGCGGTGCTGCTCATCGCCGCCGTGGAACTGCACGCCCACCCCGAGACCGCCTACAAGGTGATCCTCAATGAGGCGATCGAACTCACCAAGCGCTACGGCGGCACCGACGGACACAAGTTCATCAACGGCGTGCTCGACAAGTACGCCGCGGCGCTACGCCCCGACGAAGTGCGCGCCGCGCGTACCCCCAGCCGCTGATCGGGCAGAAGCATTGCCCCACCCAGACCGGCTTCACCCAGCGTCGGGCGCCGGCACCTCGATGAGGAAACGAAAGAGCGGCCCATGCTGCTCCACCGCCAGGCAATGGTAGCCATGGCGTGTGGCATCTTCGGGAATGCCGTGGAAGGACTGCGAACAATCGGTCACCACCTCCAGGAGTTGCCCCGGCTGCATGGTGCGCAGGGTCTCGAGGGTGGCGATGGCGTTGTAGGGACAATGCTCGCCGCGCAGGTCGAGCGAGAGATCGGGTTTGCGTTCGGTATTCATCGGGTCTTCCTTGCATGAGAGAACCGCCGGGCATTGGCGGCGACGAGGGCGAGCGATAACGCCAGACCGAGATAGGTGACGAGGAGCCCACCCACGGGGCCGAAGAGCTCCAGCAGGTTCAGCTTGGGATAAGGCAGGGCGAGCGCACCGCCCAGTTCGTCCCAGAAAGCGGCCACGAGCGTTCCCCCGATCACGTTGCCGACACCCACCACCCAGAAATGCATCTGCCCTTCCATCGCCCGGTACATCCAGCCCGTCTCGCAGCCGCCGGCGAGCACGATACCCAGGCCGAAGAGCACGCCGCCCAGCAGCGCGTTCGGGCCCATCCAGAAGATCTTGGGCGCCACGCCGAGCCGGATCGCCGCAAACGTGCCAATGCAGGCGGCGGCCATGCCCAGCAAAATGCCATAAGCGACCTTGGTGCGGCCGGTGGTCCATAGGTCGCGCGCGGCGCTGGTGAAACAGATCTGCCCCCGTTCGATCAGGCCGCCGAAGGCCAGGCCGAAGAGAAAGGCCATCCCCAGCGCGAGCGAGGCTTCGAAGCGCCAGGCCGCCAAGGCCAAGGAGAGCGCGAGCAAGCCCCAGCCCAGGCGCCATTGCCGCTCGGTTCGCCGCGCGAGCGCTTCCGGGTCGGGCAGGGTCGAGCCTCCGGCCTGCACGCGCAGGGAATGGCGCAGAAAAGGCAAGAGGGTGATCTTCACGCCGAGCCAGGCCCCCAAGACGGTGGAAAACATGAAGGCCCAGGCGTGCACCGAGAACATGGGAATGCCGGTGAAGAAGGCCGCGAGGTTGCAGCCCATCGCCAGGCGCGCCCCGAAGCCGGCGATGATCCCGCCCATGAGCCCCTGCATGAGCCGGCGCAGGCTGGTGGGGCGGCGCAGACCCACGTTGCCCGCCCACAGGGCGCAGCACAGCGCCCCGAGGAACATGCCGAGCACCATCACGCCGTCGACGCGATCGAACGGCGTGCCCTCCAATCCCAGCAGTTTGAAGTAACTCCATTCCTGGGGATTCAGACCGAACCAGGCGAGCACGTGGCCTCCCCAGCGGGTGAACTCGCCAGTGACGGCCCAGAAAGTGCCGGTGAGGGCAAAATAATAGGCCGAAGCGACCCCCAACGCGACGAGCGTGGGGATCGGCGGCCAGAAATTGACGAAGAATCGTTGGCGCAGCGAAGACATGAGGGCCTTCCCTTCCCGGGGGAGAAGGGCTCTATTCTAGCGCCCCCAGCCTTCGCCGCAAGCGAGGGTCGCGTGCTCAGCGATCGCGGCGGCGGCGTCCCCAGCCTTCGCCGTCGCGCTGGGGATGCTGGTCTTTATTGCCCCAGCTGCTACGCGGCTTGCGCTCGCCGGATACGCCCAAGGTGCGACGATCGCCGTCGTCGCCCCGCACCCGGCGCTCGAACTCCGAGCGCGGCGCCGTCTCGCCGTACGCACGCGGGGCCGCCGCTCGCTCCTGCCGGCCTTCGTGGCTGCGGGGTGCATCGCCCCAGCGTCGCGGAGAATCCTCGCTGCGCCGCGGCGCCGGGGTGCGCGGACCGGAGGGTTTGCCTCCGCGCGAACCCTCGAACCCTCCACGCCCCGCACCGGCCGGACGGCGCGGTGCGCGCGGCTCCAGCCCCTCGATCACGTGCTCGGCCAAGCGCCTACCGGTGAAGCGCTCGATCGCGCCGATGGTGCGCATCTCGTTGGGGTGCGTGAGGGTGATCGCCACGCCGCTGCGCCCCGCGCGGCCAGTACGGCCGATGCGGTGCACGTAGTCCTCGGCCTGGCGCGGCGGATCGAAATTGATCACGTGGCTGATTCCGGCCACGTCGATGCCGCGCGCCGCCACGTCGGTGGCCACCAGCACCTGCACTTCGCCGCGGCGCAGCCGGTCGAGCGTGCGCGTGCGCGCGCGCTGCGTCATGTCACCGTGCAAGGCCGCAGCGCGCACGCCCCAGCCGATCATGCGTTCGGTGAGCTCCTCGGCGCTGCGCTTCGTCGCCGTGAAGACCACCGCCTGCTGCAGCTCGCCGTCGCCCAGGATCTTTTCCAGCAGGCGATGCTTGTGCTCGAAGCCATCGATGAGCATGAGCCGCTCCTCGATCTTGGCTTCCTGCACCGGCGTCGTGGTGATCTCGATGCGCTGCGGCTCATGCGTGAGCGAGAGCGCGAGCCGCCCCACCACGCCGTCGAGCGTGGCGGAGAAGAGCAGCGTCTGGCGCGAAGCGGGCAAGGATTCGGCGATGGCGCGGATATCGTCGATGAAGCCCATGTCGAGCATGCGGTCGGCCTCGTCGAGCACCAAGGATTCGATGCCGTCGAGCGACACGGTTCTTTGCTGCATGTGATCCATCAGGCGGCCGGGCGTAGCCACGATCACGTCCACCGGGCCGGAGAGGTCGCGCCGCTGCGGGCCGAAGGGCATGCCGCCCACCAGCACCACGGTCTTCAGGCGCCGCAGGCCGCGGCCGTAGGTGCGGAAGGATTTCTCCACCTGCTGTGCGAGCTCACGGGTGGGCGTGAGCACCAGCACTCGAGCCCCGTGCCCAGAGTGGCGCCGTGGCAGCGCCAGGCGCGCCAAGAGCGGCAGGGCGAAGGCCGCGGTCTTGCCGCTGCCGGTGTGCGAGGAGGCGAGCAGGTCGGCCCCGGCGAGCACGGCCGGGATGGCGCGCGCCTGCACTTCGGTGGGCGTCGTGTAGCCGCTTTGCGCCACCGCGGCGACGAGCGCCTCCGGCAGGCCCAGATCGGCGAAGGAAAGGGAAGGAGTCGATACGTTGGTTTCGGTCATCATGATTCCAGTTTCGGAGTCGGAAAGGCCGTTTCCGCCGCGACAAGGCAGCGGCACGGCGAGTTACCGTCGAATGCGCGGGCGCTCGCCCGAAACCCGGAAACAAAAGACCGAGGCTGCCGTGGCATACGGCATCAGGAGCAGCGCGACGAAGATTCACGCAAGCGCGACGGGGCTGTGGCGACAGTCCCCAGGAGAAGCGGATCGGAAGATCCGGTGAGATTCCATCGACTGTGTGGCACAACTTTTACAATCATAGCGCACCTTGCTTCCTGACGCAAGAAAAATCTCACCCTTCGCCGATCGACTCGTCCGACCGGGGAAGCTCGCCCGGCCGTCCCTCGTCAGGGCCGAGCTGCAGGAAGACGAGCCCCGAGAGCAAGGTGAGAGTACCCACGCACAGGAAGGTCGCGTGAAACGCTGCCAGCGTCGTACCCGCCTCCGGCATACCCCCGTGCTGACTGGTGAAACCGCCCAGCAAGGCCGCGGCCACCGCCACCCCCAGGCTCATCGCCAGCTGCTGCACCACCGAAAGTAGTCCGTTGCCGCTGCCCGCCTGCTCCGGGGTTGTGTACCATCCTTTCTGTAAATTC